>NZ_JBSFNS010000016.1:0-128424 GCF_053587275.1 Amycolatopsis sp. NPDC003676 | reverse complement strand
CGCGACCGCACATGTCAAGGCGGGAAAGATGCCTTGACAAGCACCCCCAGACCGCAGGGACGCTTTATATCGGGGTGCGGGGGAGGGGCTGGGTGCTTCGATAGCGGGTGCACGGGTGCCGGTTGGTTGGTGGGACGGGCTGGGTGCCTCGATCGTTGGGTGCACCGGTGCGGTTTGTTGGTGGCGGGGGCTAGCGCCCCAATGTGGCGTTGGGTGCATGTGACGCACCGAATGCCACATTGGGTGCGCGGGACGCACCCAATGCCGCATCGGGGCGCGTCCTGGCGGGTGCTGGGTGGGGCGTGAGGGGAACTCTGAGGGAATCTGAGTCCGTGAGGGTTCCCTCACGGAACGCGCGGCCGAGGGGTGAGGTGCGCGGATTGCCAAGACCTCTGCCTGCGGCGACAAGGCGATCAGGCTCCTGGCAAGCACACTGGGGCGCTGCGGGGCAACGGGAGCCTCGCGCGGATCGGGAGGCCTGGAATGGCACAGCAGTCGACACCGGAGGCCGTCGGAGGGCAGCTTCGCGCTAATGCGTTGGGGACTGGCGGGATCGCGTTTCTCGTGTTGGCGGCTGTCGCGCCGTTGACGGGGATGGTCGTGATCGCGGGGCTGGGGATCGCGCTGGGCAACGGTGGCGGGATGCCCGCGTCGTTCCTGATCGCTGGGGTCGTGCTGTTGTTGTTCGGCATCGGGTACGCGCGGATGAGCCGGTACGTCTCCAATGCCGGTGGATTTTACGCGTATCTTGTCGCGGCGTTGGGACGTCCGGCTGGGCTTTCCGGGGCGTTTGTCGCGTTGGCTGGGTACAACTGCTTCGTGGCTGGGGCCGTCGGGACTTCTGGGGCGCTGACCGGGGGTGTCGTCAACCGGGTCTTTCATCTTGACTTGCCGTGGGAGTTTTGGGCTGGGTTGTCGGTGGCGGCGGTGTTTCTGCTGAGCCGTCGCGGGGTTGACGTTTCGGCGAAGGTGCTTGCCGTGTCGCTGATTCTTGAGGTCAGCATTCTGGTCGTGTTCGACGTTGTGGTGCTTGTGAAGTCTGGGTACTCGTTCAGCGCGTTGTCGCCCGCGGTCGTGACGTCGGGGTCGATCGGGCTGGGGTTGTTGTTCGCTGCCACGTGTTTTATCGGGTTTGAGGCGACAGCGCTGTTCAGCGAGGAAGCGCGAGACCCGAACAAGTCGGTGCCTCGGGCTACTTACATCGCGGTGATTGCGATCGGAGTATTCGCGGCGGTGACGTCGCTGGCGTTGGTGAGCGCGATCGGGGTGGAGAACGCGAAATCTGTGGCGCAGGACCATCTTGCGGCTGGTGACCTGTTGCTCGCCACCTCGCAGGATGTTCTCGGGACCGTGCTCACTGATGTCATGCAGTTGCTGCTGGTGGTCAGCCTTTTCGCCGCGTTGCTGGCGCTGCACAACTCGGCCAGCCGGTACATCTACGCGCTTGCTCGTGACGGTGTGTTGCCGACGGCTTTGGGGCGCACGGTTTCTGGTACGCCGCGCAACGCCAGTGCGGCGCAGATCGGGTTCGCTACTCTGGTCGCGGCGATCTTCGCGGTGCTGGGGCTCGACCCGGTCGCGTTCTTGACGTCTTCGATGACTGGGTTCGGGACGTTGGCGATCCTCGTGCTGCAGGCGATGGCGTCGATCGCGGTGGTGGTGTTCTTCCGGCAGCGGCGCGATCCGCATTGGTGGAGCACGTTTATCGCGCCGGGGCTGGGCGGGGCCGGGTTGATCGGCGTGATTGTGCTGGCCGTGCTGAATTTTCCGACTATGGCAGGGTCGGACGCGGCGTGGATCGGACTGTTGCCGTGGTTGTTGCCGATTCTGATTGTCGCTGGGTTGGTGATGTCCGTTTACTTGCGACGGAGGCGGCCGGAGACGTACGCGGCGCTCGGGCCGGACGTGCGTTGAGTCAGCTTTTCGCCTTGGCTCGGTTGGCGCCCCAGCTGGCGATTGCTATTCCGACGAGCGTCAGCACAATCAAGGCGACGAGCTGACCGGTCCATCCGCCGGGGACCCAGTCGAACGCGCCCCACAGCTGGCGTGCGTCGTGGTCGAAGAAACTGCGGATCGCGGCTTGTGCGCATACGACTGTGATGACCATGCCGACCGTCTGCACCGCTGTGTAGCCGCCCTTGCTCATGCGTTCTCTCCTCACTCGTGGTGGCTTAAGTGTGGCGGTCGGCAAGCAGCTACGCATCGGACCTGCGGAGCGACTCGGGACCGACCAAAGTCGAGGGGTACGACTTTGGTCTAGGGCGGCGCTGTGCCGTGGGCGGCTGCACGGGATGGGCGGATCGGCGAAGATGGGCGGGTGATCGTTCCGCAGGCCAAGCTCAAGCTGTGGCAGCAGGGGTGGCGGCTGACTGCCGCCGCGCTGCTCGGTGCGTTCGCCTGGTTGACGATCGCGGCCCAGTTGCCGGAGGGGTCTGACGATCCGCGGATCGGGTGGCTGCTCTTCGGCGACCCGATCATCGGCGTCGGATGCCTGGTCGCGACCTTGTGGCGGCGGAAGTATCCGCTTTCGGTCGCGACTGGGGTGGTGATCGTCTCGGCGGTGTCGTCGTCCGCGGGAGGTGCGGCGCTGCTCGTGCTCGGGTCGCTCGCCACCCGGCGGCGGCCGCTCGAGACCGCGTTCATCGGGTTTGCCTGCGTCGCGACGGGAGCGGTCACCGAAGGTATTTACCCGCGCGGTGCGGATCCCGACCCCTGGTGGCTGTCGGTGGCGTTCATCGTGCTGATCACCGGCATCGTCGTGGCGGTCGGGGCGGCGATCGGGGCGCGGCGCGAGGAGTTGCAGTCGCTGCGGGAACGTGCGGAGAGCGCGGAACGCGAGCAGGTCGCGCGGGCGGCGGAGGCGCGGATCGTCGAGCGGCATCGGATCGCGCGGGAGATGCATGACGTCCTCGCGCATCGGGTTTCGCTGGTCGCGATGCAGGCCGGGGTGCTGGGACATCGGACGGATCTGGCCCCCGACCAGGTGTCGCTGCTGGCCAAGGGGATCGCTGACGGGGCGCATCAGGCTTTGGAGGAGCTGCGGGAGGTGCTCGGCGTGCTGCGGGCGAGCCCGGGTGGGCTTGAGCCGCCGCAGCCATCGCTCGCGACTCTGCCTGCGCTGGTCGCCGATGCGCGGGCGCTGGGGGTCAACGTCGCGTACACCCCGGAATCCATCGGCACGCCGCCGGATCTGCTTGCGCGGACGGTGTACCGGATTGTCCAAGAAGGACTGACCAATGCCGGGAAGCACGCACCTGGCGCGGAAGTGCGGGTCACCGTGGAAGGCGGGGAGGGCGACGGCCTGCGCGTGACCGTGCGGGATTCGGGGGCGGCGAGTGGGGAGAAGCCGCCGCCGTCGGCTGGGTTCGGGTTGCTGGGGCTGTCCGAGCGGGTCGAGCTCGCCGGTGGTGAACTTGACCATCACGCGGACCCGGACGGCGGGTTCGTGCTGACCGCGTGGCTGCCGTGGCCTGCCCGCGGCGAAGGGAGCGAGTGAGTGGACCGGGTGCGGGTCGTGATCGTCGACGACGATCAGCTGGTGCGGATGTCGTTGCGGCTCATGCTCGACGGCGAAGCCGACCTGGAGGTCGCCGGCGAGGCCGCGGACGGCGACGCCGCCATCGCCGAGGTCCGGCGGATCCGGCCGGACGTCGTGCTGATGGACGTGCGGATGCCCGGCCGCGACGGTCTGAGCGCGACCGAAGCCATCCTCAGCTGGCCGGACCCGCCGCGG
Source organism: Amycolatopsis sp. NPDC003676 (assembly GCF_053587275.1). Lineage (NCBI taxonomy): Bacteria > Bacillati > Actinomycetota > Actinomycetes > Pseudonocardiales > Pseudonocardiaceae > Amycolatopsis > Amycolatopsis sp. NPDC003676. Next base: position 124,691 of record NZ_JBSFNS010000016.1, on the reverse strand, counting down.
ATCCTCGTGCTGACCACCTTCGACTCCGATGAGATGGTGCTCGGCGCGCTGCGGGCCGGGGCGCTTGGCTTCGTGCTCAAGGACACCCCGCCGCCGGACATCCTGGCCGCGGTGCGCGCCGTCGCCGACGGGAATCCCGCGCTGTCCCCGGCGGCCACCAGCAGGTTGATCACCGCGGCGATGGGGCCGCAGTCGTCCGAGACCCGGCGTACCGCGCGGGAGGCGGCGCAGGCGCGGCTGGCCGCGTTGACCGAACGCGAACGCGACACCGCGCGGGCGATCGCGGAGGGGCTGTCGAACGCCGAGGTCGGGGCGCGGCTGCACATCAGCGTGGCGACGGTGAAGGCGCATACGAGCAGCCTGTTCGCGAAGCTGGGCGTGGTGAACCGGGTGCAGATCGCGCTGGTGGTGCGCGACAGCGAGGAGTGAGCAGTAGGCAAACCTCACTGAAAAGCCGCACGCGCGCTGGTATTCGGAAATGAGTGCGCGTTCTTCGATGGAATGTGAATTTGTCTGCTGGGAATATTCTGGCCGGGTAATTTACGCTGTTTTTCGCAGCGAATCGCCCGCGCGTTCCGCCGGTGACCGACAACCAGAACAGTCGCGGCATCCCGAAGACCTACCGGCACATGCACGGTTTCGGCTCGCACGCGTTCAGCCTGATCAACGACGTGGGCGAGCGGCACTGGGTGAAGTTCCACCTGTGCACCCAGCAGGGCATCGAGAACCTGACCGACCGGGAAGCCGACGCGCTCATCGGCGAGGACCGCGAATCGCGCCAGAGCGACCTGTGCGGGGCCATCGAGCGCGGCGACTATCCTAAATGGACGCTGTATGTGCAGCGAGGGTGCGTGGCAGCGGCTTTTCGAAAACACGGCGCGAGAGATCAAGGGCGCGCGGAAGGAAACGGTCGAGTGGCATATCGACATCTGCGCCAAGGCGGATCCGGCTTACGGCGCCGGGGTGCGGAAGGCGTGCGAGGAGATCGGAGTCTTGTAACCGGCTCCGGTCGCTGCTGTCTGGGAGGGGACTCTGAGCCCGTCAAGGTTCCCCTCACGGACGCAGTTGTTGGCGGGAGGTCAGGCGGGCGTCTGCATGTGTTCCGGGCAGTCAGTGCGCAATTCCGTCAACTCCAACGGTTTCCGCATCAAGTGACAATGGTGCGGAGCCTTCGGATCGGCATGCTCGTTCCGCCCGAAGAACCGGCACGTCGTGCACACCCGGGCGACGCTGATCGCACCGCCGCGCTGCAGGTCCGCGATCACCCGCAACAAAGTATTCAGTGTCGTGGCCTGATCCGCTTCCGGCACCGCGGCCAGCGACGCCACCAGTTGCTGATCCCATGCCGACAGCGAGGCGGCGACTTCAAAGCCGCGGTCGGTCAGGGTGAGCAGGCGGCGACGACCGTCCGAACCGGGTGAGCGGGTGAGGAGTTCTTTGCGTTCCAGGGCGCTGATCGCGTCGGACATCGTCGGCGTGGTGACGTCGAACTCCGCGGCCAGTGCGTTCACCTCGCGGCGCGGCGCGGGGTGGCGGGACAGGGACAGCACCGCCTGTTGTTGCAGCGGCGAAAGGCCCTGCGTGCGGGCGCTGCGCTGGGAAAGCGCGCGCAGTCCGTTCCCGAGCCGCTCGACGGCGTCGGCCAGCCGGCGGTCGAGGCCGGGTTCGTGCTCGGGCATGCGCGCCGCCTCGCGGTCAGGATTCCTTGGCGCTCATAATAAGCGACGGCACGGAAGAAGGCCGGGACCACACGGCCCCGGCCCCCTCCCTCGCCAGTTGGCTCAGACGAGTTTCTGCGCCTCCAGCAGCGCGTCCCGAAGGATCTGCTCCATTTCGTCGAACTCCGCCTGCCCGGCGATCAGCGGCGGGGCGAACTGGACGACCACGTCGCCCCGGTCGTCTGGACGGCAGTAGAGGCCGCGGTCGAACAGCGCGCCCGGCAGGAAGCCGCGGACGAGGCGTTCCCGCTCGTCGGCGTTGAACGTCTCGCGGGTCGCTTTGTCCTTGACCAGCTCGACGGCCCAGAAGTAGCCGTCGCCGCGGACGTCGCCGACGATCGGCAGGTCCAGCAGCTTGCCGAGGGTCGCTTCGAACGCGCCCTGATTGTCCAGTACGCGCTGGTTGAGCCCCTCCCGTTCCATCAGGTCGAGGTTCGCGAGCGCGACTGCGGCCGACACCGGATGCCCGCCGAAGGTGTACCCGTGCGGGAAGCCGACTCCCGCGCCGAGGAACGGTTCCATCACGCGGTCCGACGCGATCAGCGCGGCGATCGGGCTGTAGCCGGAGCTCAGCCCCTTGGCGCAGGTCAGCAGGTCCGGCTGGAGGCCGAACTTCTCGCTGGCGAACGTCGTGCCGTGCCGCCCGAACGCGCAGATCACCTCGTCGGCGACCAGCAGCACGTCGTGCCGGTCGCAGATTTCCCGCACCCGTTCGAAGTACCCGGGCGGCGGGGTGAGGCAGCCGCCGGAGTTCTGCACCGGTTCGAGCACGACCGCGGCGACCGTGTCCGCGCCCTCGAACAGGATCGCCTCTTCGATCCGGTCCGCGGCCCAGCGGCCGAACGCTTCGAGGTCGTCGGCGAACTCCGGATGCCGGTACAGGTTGGTGTTCGGCACGCGGAATCCGCCCGGCGCGAGCGGTTCGAAGTCCTTCTTCATCGCGGGCAGCCCGGTGATCGCGAGTGCGCCGTGCGGGGTGCCGTGGTAGGCCACCGCGCGGCTGATCACCTTGTGCTTGCCGGGTTTTCCGGTCAGCTTGAAGTACTGCTTCGCGACCTTCCACGCGGACTCGACCGCCTCGCCGCCGCCGGTGGTGAAGAAGACGCGGTTGAGGTCGCCCGGCGCGAGGTGCGCGAGCCGTTCGGCCAGTTCCGCCGCCGGTTTCGTGGCATAGCCCCAAATCGGGAAGTACGCCAGCTCGTTCGCCTGCTGTGCGGCCACTTCCACGAGCTCCCGGCGGCCGTGCCCGGCCTGCACGACGAACAGCCCGGCCAGCCCGTCGAGAATGCGGCGGCCGCGGTCGTCCCACACGTGCACGCCCTCGCCACGAGTGATCACCGGGACCGGCGAGTCCTGGTAATTTCCCATGCGGGAGAAGTGCATCCACAGGTGCCGGGCTGCTGCCGACTGAGTGTCCATTGCAGATCCCTTCTCAGACATTCTGCGGGAAGCCGAGGTCGAGCCCGCCCTGTTCGGGGCCCGGCCAGCGGGTGGTGACGACCTTGGCGCGGGTGAAGAAGTGCACGCCCTCGCCGCCGTGCGCGTGGGTGTCGCCGAACAGCGAGTTCTTCCGGCCGCCGAACGAGTGGTAGGCCACCGGGACCGGCACCGGGACGTTCACGCCGACCATGCCCGCCTCGACGTCGGCGGAGAACCGGCGGGCCGCGCCGCCGTCGTTGGTGAAGATCGCCGCGCCGTTGCCGTACGGTCCGGCGTTGATCAGCTCGATCGCGTCGGCGAACGTCTCCACGCGGACCACCGAAAGGACCGGACCGAAGATCTCGTCGGTGTAGATCGGCATGTCCGGGCGGACGTGGTCGAACACCGTGGGCCCGACGAAGAATCCGTTGCCGTCCGCGTCGAACTTGCCCTCTCGGCCGTCCAGCACCAGCGTCGCGCCTGCTTCGGCACCGGCGGCGATGTAGCCGGACACCCGGTCCTTCGCCGCTTCGGTGACCAGCGGGCCCATGTCGCAGCCGCGGGTGCCGTCGCCGGTCACCAGGGTCTTCGCGCGGTCGGCGATCCGCGGCACCAGCGCGTCGGCGACGTCGCCTACCGCGACCACCACCGACACCGCCATGCAGCGTTCGCCAGCAGATCCGAAACCGGCGCTGACTGCCTGGTCGGCGACCAGGTCGAGGTCGGCGTCGGGCAGCACCACCATGTGGTTCTTCGCGCCGCCGAGCGCCTGGACGCGCTTGCCGTTCGCGGTGCCGGTCTCGTAGACGTACTGCGCGATCGGGGTCGATCCGACGAACGAGACCGCTTCGATGTCCGGGCTGTGCAGCAGCGCGTCCACCGCGGTTTTGTTGCCGTGCAACACGTTGAACACGCCTTCGGGCAGACCCGCTTCGCGCCACAGCTCGGCGAGCCAGTTCGCGGCGGTCGGGACCTTCTCCGACGGCTTCAGCACCACGGTGTTCCCGGCGGCGATCGCGATGGGGAAGAACCACATCGGGACCATGGCGGGGAAGTTGAACGGCGAGATGATCGCGACCGGGCCGAGCGGTTCGCGCAGCGACGTGACGTCGATGTCGGTGGACGCGTTGGCCGTCGCCGCGCCCTTGAGCAGCTGCGGGATCCCGCAGGCGAACTCGACGACCTCCAGGCCGCGCGCGACCTCGCCCGCCGCGTCGGACAGCACCTTGCCGTGTTCGGCGGTGATGATCGCGGCGAGTTCGGACGATCGGGCGTCGAGCAGTTCGCGGAACCGGAACAGCACGCGGCTGCGCCTCGCCAGGGAAGTCTTGCGCCAGGCGGGGAACGCGGCCTTCGCGGCGGCGATCGCGGCCTCGGCGTCCGCGGCCGAGCCGAGCGGCACGCGCGCGGTGACCTTCCCGGTCGCCGGGTTCGTGACGTCCCCGTAGCCGTCCGGCGCGCCTGCTGCCTCACCGCCGGCGATCCACTGGGACAGCGTCGGCACGGAATCGCTCATCGAGCCACCTTTCTTCCTGGTCTTCGCCCTCTGAGGGTCCCTCCCGGACGGGTCGCGGGTAACCGACGAATCGTCGGATTGACGGGTCCTTGCTTTACAGATCGTCGGGTTATGCTGACGTCGTGCACCTGACCTTGCGAGACGTCCTCGAGCTGCCCGTGATGGCCGCCGGGTCGCCGGTCGTGCGCTCGGCGGCGGACGCGGTCGACGTGCCGGTGCGATCGGTGCACGTGAGCGAGTTGAGCGACGTCGCCGGGACGCTGACCAGCGACGTTCTGGTGCTCTCCATCGGGAGGGCGTTCACCGAGCCGGGCTTCGACGCGGTGGCCTACGTGCGGTCGCTCCGGGACGCCGGCGCGATCGGGCTGGTCGTGGAGCCGGGGCAGCATCTGAAGGCGCTGCCGAATGCGCTGGTGCAGGCCGCTCGCGCCGCGCGGTTTCCGCTGGTGGAACTGCGCAGCACGGTCCGCTTCATCGAGGTGACCGAGATCGTGCACGCCCGGATCGTCAACGCGCATTACGAGCGGCTGCGGCTGGCCGAGCGTGCGCACGAGGCGTTCAGCACGGTCGGTTCGGCTTCGCAGGCGCCGGACGCGGTCCTCGCGCACGCGGCGGACTTGATCGGGCTGCCGGTCGTGTTGGAGGACCGGACGCATCGGGCGCTCGCGTTCGCTGGCGTCGGCTCGGCGGAGTCTTTGCTGCGCGATTGGCCAGCACGGTCTCGACGAGTGCCGTTTTCGGCCGCGACCGAGGTCGGTGGTCCGGAGAGCTGGATGTGCACGCCGGTCGGTCCGCCGCGCGAACGCTGGGGTCGACTGGTCGTGCCCGCGCGGTCGGCGGAGCAGCCGGCGGCGTGGATGGTGCTCGAACGTGCGGCCGAGGCGCTGACCGTCGGGAAGTTGCTGGAACGCTCGCCGCTGTCGGTGGAAATCGAAGCGCAAGGCGATTTGCTGCGGGATCTGTTGCATGGTGCGGACGAAGGTTCGGTCCGCGCGCGGGCTCGGGCGTTGGGGCTGGCGTCGGCGGCGTACTACGCGGTGCTGGTGTGCCGTCCGGCTCGGGCCGGGCAGGAGCGGGCGCTGCTGGACGCGGTGCTGACCAGCGACGGGATCGGCGGAGTGCTGGCCGAGGGTCGGGTGGCCGCGGTGTTCCCGTGTTCTTCGGTGGCCGCGGAGAAAGCGTTGCTGGAGCGGGTAGTTGCCGGTGTTCCAGCTGGATTGGCGGCGGCTTTCGGAGCGGCCGGGCCGGTGCGCCGGCTCGGCGAGTTACCGGCGGCGCTGCAGGAGGCGGTGCATGTCGCGGACGTCGAATCGCCTGGTGCGCCTGGACTTCGGCGGGCTGGCGACTTGGGGGTGCGCGGGTTGTTGTGGTGGTTGCGGGAGCATCCGCGGTTGCATGAGTTCACCGAGGCTCAGTTGCGGCCGTTGTTGACGTTGCCGGAGCCGCGGGCTGGCCGGGTGTTCGGGACGTTGCGGGCGTTTGTCGAGTCGGGCTATTCGATGACTGAGTTCGCGAAGGCGGTGAATTTGAGCCGCCCGGCGGCGTATTCGCGGTTGGCGACGGTGGAGCGGTTGCTGGGGGTGGATCTGTCCGATCCGGACACTCGGCTTTCGTTGCACCTGGCGGTTTTGGCGCACGGGCACCGTGATTCAGCTTCCGGCGCCCCAGCGCAGTGACAGCCGGTCGGCGGCGCGTTCGGTGCTGATGTGCATCATGCTGCCGAGAATGGTCGCGCGGTCGATGACGACGATCGTGCCGTCCGGGGTGCTGGTGGTGCGCTCGCTGACCAGGACCGGGGTGTTGACGGGCTCGGCGAGGAGGCGGGCGAGCTTGTCGTCGAGGGCGTCCGGGCGGATGGTTTCGGCGGCCCTATCGACCACGACGTCCAGTTCGGACAGTGCACTGTAGAGCGAGACCGTGGTGAAATCCGTGTCCCGCAAGCGTTCTCCGTGCGGGGGAGCGATCCAGGACACTTGATGGATCGCCCGGCGACCGCCGAACTCGCGCACTCGCTCAAGGCGCAGGCCGGAATCGGTGGCTCGAGCCTGCAGCCGAGCCGCGACGCGAGCGGGCAGCCGCCGGACAGACTGGCTGACGACTTCGGTGCGCACGACGTAACCCTGATCGCGCAGGTCCTCGGTGAAGCTGCGCAGGGAGCCCAGCTGGTACGAGGCCGGTGTGGACGCCACGAAGGTGCCGCGGCCGGGTTGTTGCACGATCAGGGCTTCGTCGCTGAGCTCGCGCAGCGCTTGCCGGAGCGTCATGAGCGTGACGCCGTAGGACGCGCTGAGCTCCCGTTGTGGCGGCAAGGCCGCACCGGGCGCGTACTCCCCGGCGCGGATCTTCGCGGCGAGATCCGCGGCGATCGCTCGGTATCGGGCCATGCGCGTCCGTTCTGGTCCAGTCTGGCTTGACCAGCGGATTCTAGTCCAGCGCGGCTCGCAGGGTCGCGACGTACTCGCCGACCCGCGCCGGACCAGCGCCGTCGAGCACCCGGCGCATGATCGCCGCGCCCACGATCACGCCGTCGGCCACGCGCGCGGCCTCGGCGGCGTGCGCGGGTTGGGAGATGCCGAAGCCGACGAGGACCGGCAGGCCGGTAGCGTCCTTCAGCCGGGTGGCGAGGTCGATCGCGGAGGCGGGCAGGTGGTCGCGTTCGCCGGTGGTGCTCATGGACGAGACGGCGTAAACGAAACCTCGGCTCCGCGCGACGATCTCTTGTGCCCGCTCGGGTGGGGTCGCGGGGGAGACCAGGAGTGCCAGGTCGATTCCCTCCTCGATCGCGGGCACTTCCTCTAGCGGAAGATCCGGCACGATCAGGCCCTCGACTCCGGCTGCTTTCAGGTCAGCGCAGAAACCCTTGCGGGCGGCCAAGTTGGCGTAGGTGCTCACGATGATCGGAACGTCCACTGTGGTCTCTGACAGTTCATTGAGGACACTCTGCGGAGTCGTTCCGTTGGCGAGCGAGACGTTCGAAGCCTCCTGAATGGTCACGCCGTCCAAAGTCGGGTCGGAGAACGGGATGCCGACTTCGATCGCGTCCGCACCGGCTTCGGCCATCGCCGGGAGATAGTCAGTCCACTGTGGAGTAACTCCGCCGGTGATATACGGCATCAAGATTTTGCGGTCGGTTTTCATGCGCGGGACTCCTCGGAGCGGGCGATGAGCGTGGCGATGTCCTTGTCGCCGCGGCCGGACAGGGTGAGCAGCACCGTCGAGCCCGCCGGAAGATCCGGCGTGCCAGCGGCTTCGGCCACCCACGCGAGTGCGTGCGCGGATTCGAGGGCCGGGATGATTCCCTCGGTACGAGCCAGTTGCGAGGCCGCGGCGACCGCTGCTTCGTCGTTGACCGCGACGTACCGAGCCCGGCCGAGGTCGCGAAGGTGCGCGTGTTCCGGTCCGACGCCGGGGTAGTCGAGGCCAGCCGCGATCGAGTGGGCTTCGAGGATCTGTCCGTGCTCGTCCTGCAGGAACAGCGACCGCGAACCGTGCAGGACCCCGGCTTGGCCAAACGTCGCGCCCGATCCGCCGATCGCCTCCACCCCGACCAGCCGCGCGCTGGTGTCGGCGAATCCCGCGAAGGTGCCCGCCGCGTTGGACCCGCCGCCGACGCACGCGACGACGAAATCCGGAGTCGCCGCGTACTGCTCGCGGGCTTCGTCGCCGATCACGCGCTGGAATTCCCGCACCATCCACGGATACGGATGCGGCCCGACGACCGAGCCGAGGCAGTAGTGCGCCTCCTCGGTCGAGCTGACCCAGTGCCGCATCGCCTCGCTGGTCGCGTCTTTGAGCGTCCGGCTGCCGCTGCGGACCGGGACGACCTCCGCGCCGAGGTAGCGCATGCGGAACACGTTGTGGGACTGGCGTTCGACATCCTGCTCGCCCATGAACACCGTGACCGGAAGGTCGAGCAGCGCGCCCGCGGTGGCCGTCGCGACGCCGTGCATCCCGGCCCCGGTCTCGGCGATCAGCCGCTGCTTGCCCATCCGCCGCGCGAGCAGCGCCTGGCCGACCGCGTTGTTGATCTTGTGCGATCCGGTGTGCGTGAGGTCTTCCCGCTTGAGCACGACGCTGACGCCGAGTTCGGCGGACAACCGCTCGGCGGGCGTCAGCGGCGTGGGCCGGCCGACGTGCCGGGCGAGCATCGTCTGGAGCTGCTCGCGGAAGCCGGGGTCGACCCAGGCTTTCTCGAACGCGTCGGCGACTTCGAGGCAGGCGGGCACCAGGGATTCCGGCACCCAGCGCCCGCCGTACTCCCCGAAGCGTCCTTTCTGGGTCGGGGTGCGCATGGGCATCTCCTTAGAGTTCTATAACTGTCTCCACTGTTATAGAACTCTTGATGGCGGAGCGCAAGGGGCTCAGCGCTGCCGCAGGACCTCGACGCCGTCGCCGTCCAGGTCGTCGAGGAACCGGGAACGGCCGGTCATCGCCATGATCAGCGCGAGCGTCGGCCCGGTCACGAGTGGTCCCGAGCCGCCGGAAAAGTCACTGTCGGTCGCCTCGAGACGGAGGCCTTGGACGCGTCCTTTGGCGAGCACGACGAGGTCGGAGCCGAGGTAGTAGCGGGCCACCGTGGTGAGGATGTCTCTTGGGTGTTCACGGCGGATCCCGAGCGGGCGGCGGATGTCCTCGCCGTGCACGACGATCTCGCCCAGCATCGCGACGACCGGCAACGGCGGTTTGGTCGTGCTGGCGACGACCCGGCGGAAGCGGGCCAGCGTGTCGGCCGGGCTGGCGCCGAGGTGCTCGGCCAATCGCATCGCGACCTGCCGATCGAAGTCGAACCGGCAGCGGAGCACGCCCGCCATCCAGCGCAACGGCGTGAGCGACGCGCCCGCGGTGAGGTGGGCCAGCACCTCGCGGACGGAGAGCCCGGCGCACAGCGAAGGCGTGCTCCATCGGTCGTCGGACAGTTCGGCGAGGTCGTCAGCCAGCGCGGAGCGTTCGGCGTGGATCTGCGGCCAGGTAGCGGTCATTCCGGATCTCCTCGGTCGTGGTTGCCAGGTGAGACCGGCTGGATGCGGCAGAATCGTCGGTCGTGGGGGAATTTTCTTCCGAAGCGGCGTTCACCCGTGCGGTGGCCCCGTTGCGTGCGGAACTGCGTGCGCACTGTTACCGAATGCTCGGCTCGATCCACGATGCCGACGACGCCGTGCAGGAGGCTCTTCTGCGAGCGTGGCGCGGGCTGCCTGGGTTCGAGGGCCGCAGCGCGCTGCGCACCTGGCTGTACACAGTCGCGACGCGCACCTGCCTGAACCTCATCGAGCAGCGCGGCCGCCGCGCGCTGCCGATGGACCTTGGCCCGTCGAGCGAGCAGGTCGTGCTCGAGGCTCCGCGCACCGACGTGGCCTGGCTGGGTCCGTGTCCCGATTTCCCCGCGGCCAGCTACGAAGAACGCGAGGCGGTCGAGTTGGCTTTCGTCGCCGCGTGCCGCCACCTGCCGGGCAATCAACGGGCGGCGCTCCTGCTGTTCGACGTCCTCGGGTTCTCCGCCGCCGAGATCGCCACGATGATGGAGACGTCGGTGACCTCGGTGAACTCCGCCCTGGGCCGCGCCCGCCGGACCATTTCGGCGCACGTCCCCGCGCGCACTCAGCAACAGACCCTCCGCACGCTTGGCGATGCTCGCCTCCAAGAACTGGTGACCGGCTTCGCAACCGCTCTCACCAGCGGCGATGTCGACGCCCTGGTGCGCCTGCTGACCGAGGACGTCACCTGGTCGATGCCTCCGCTGCCGCATTGGTACCGCGGCCGCACCGCCGTGGTGGAGTTCGCCTATCAGGTGCCGATGACGCGATGCCCGAGCTGGCGGTTCCGGCTGACCAGCGCGAACGCCCAGCCCGCGGTGGCGTTCTACCTCGGCGGTTCGGCGACCGCCGCGCACGAGGCGTGGTCGATCACCGTCCTGACCGTGCGCGGCGACCGGATCTGCGACCTCACGTCGTTCCTCGGCGCGGAGCATTTCCCAGCCTTCGGACTGCCCGCCTCGGTCAAGCCTTAGGTGCCGCCCGCACGTGCGCGCGCTGGCCCTGCCGTCCGATCAAACACAAATACTCCACCGGTTCCACCGACGCCGCACCGAACCAATGCGGTACCCGGGTGTCGAATTCCGCTGCCTCGCCGGGTGAAAGCGTCATGTCGTGTTCGCCGAGAACCAGCCTTAACTGTCCATTGAGGACATAAGTCCACTCGTAACCCTCATGCGTTTTGGGATCCGGTTCCTGTGGTTTCCGTTGCCCGGGCAGGATGAATTTGTATGCCTGGATTCCGCCCGGGCGGCGCGTCAACGGCAGGATCGTCATGCCGTCGGCGCAGCTGATCGGGCGGAGGTGGATGCGCGGGTCGCCGGTTTGCGGGGCGTCGACCAGTTCGTCGAGGGTTACGCCGTGTGCGCGGGCCAGCGGCAGCAGCTGTTCCAGGGTGGGCCGCCGGTTGCCGGATTCCAGGCGGGACAGCGTGCTGGCCGCGATGCCGGTCTGTGCGGCGAGTTCGGCCAGTGTGATCTCCCGTTTCCGGCGCAGTTCGCGCAGCCTCGGGCCTACTGCGTCCAGCGCACGGTCGTCGTCCATCTTCCGAGTTTGACAGATTGGCAAGATTGCTTGCCAGTCTTGTCGAAGGGTTTGCAAGCTGGCAGGGGAATCAGGAAAGGAACTCCTTGTGCCGCACGCATTCGATCAGTCTTATTGGGACGAACACTGGGCAGGCACCGCCGGGCACGCGCAGCTCGGACCGCATCCGCAGCTGGTCGAGGAGGCGGGGAAACTTCCGCCCGGGCGCGCGTTGGACGCTGGCTGCGGGGAAGGCAACGAGGCGGTCTGGCTGGCTGAGAACGGCTGGCAGGTGACGGCGGTCGACCTGTCGGAGGAAGTGCTGCGGCACGCGCGCGAACGGTCGAGCGCGGTCGAGTGGGTGCGTGCTGACCTGCTGAACTGGACCCCGGAAGGCCAGTTCGACCTCGTCACGACCCATTACGTGCACGCCGCTGGTCCGCTGTTCGAGCGGCTTGCGGAGTGGGTCGCGCCGGGCGGGACGTTGCTGGTCGTCGGGCATCATCACGGGGAAATGCATCCGCCGGAGTCGACGATCACTGTCCATGACGTCGGGCTGGATGCCGAGCAATGGGAGATCACGGTCGCGGAGAGCCGGACGAGGAAGGTTCCGGGCGGGGAATTGCACGACACGATTCTCTGTGCGCGCAAGGTTTCTTCGCCTAGCGCGTAATCGGTGGCGGTCGCGAGCGGTTCGGTAGTGCACTGGAGTGGTGGCGGCCTATGACGAGATCGCGGATTGGTACGAGGAGGAATTCCTTCGCGCCCAGCCGGTGAACCCCGGTGCCGAGGCGTTGCGGGAACTTCTCGGCACCGGCGGCGGCGTGTGCCTGGAGCTTGGCTGCGGCACCGGCGTGCACGCTGACCTGGTGCGGGAGCTGGGTTGGACGCCGGTCGGCGTTGACCTGTCCGGCGGGATGCTGCGGCATGCTCGCGCTCGGCTGCCGATCGCGCAGGCTGACGCCGCGCGGTTGCCGGTTCGGGACCGCAGTGTCGCCGCGGTGGTCGCCGTGCTGGTGCACACCGACATGCCCGCGTATTTCGCCGTGCTGCGCGAGGTCGCCAGGGTGCTGCGGCCGGGCGGAGTGTTCGTGCACGTCGGCGTCCATCCGTGCTTCTGCGGCGGGTTCGCCGACCGCAGCGATCCGGCCGCGGTGGTCGTCCGCCCTGGTTATCTCGACGGGCACTGGACCAAGGAATCGTGGACCGATCAGGGAATTCGCGACAAAGTCGGTGCGACGCACTGGCCGCTGTCCGAACTGCTGAACGGGTTCCTCGACGCCGGTCTGACTCTCGACCGGTTCGCCGAGAGCGGCACTCCGCTCCCGATCGTGCTGGCGGCCCGAGCCCGCACGCGCTGAAATTCGGATGCGTGCCGCCGGGAAGATCTTTACCCTGGCCATCGTGATACAGCACCAGTTCTACCTCTGAGGGATTACCGCCTCCACCGGTCCGCGCGCGTTCGCGGCACCGGCCCTCGTCCTTTGCTGTTCATCACGTTTCTTCGGAGGCATTTCCTCATGACATCTCCGCTTTCGCCTGCGCTCGTGCGCACGGCGCACGTTCGCCTGTCCGACGTCCACGTCAGCTTCGGCGGCCGTCCGGTGCTCGCCGGGGTCGATCTGGTCGCGGCGGCCGGCGACCGGGTCGCCGTTGTCGGCGAGAACGGGCGTGGCAAGACCACCCTGTTGCGCGTGCTGGCCGGGACTCAGCCGGTCGACCACGGCGAGGCCCGTCGCTCGGGCACGATCGGTGTTGCCGATCAGCAGATTCCCTTGGGAGGCCAGGAAACCGTCGGTGCTCTGATCGACCTGGAATTGGCTGCGGTACGGAGTGCGCTGGCCCGCTTGGAAGCCGCGACGTCCGCGCTCGCCGAAGGGCAACCCGGCGCGGACGATGCGTTTGCCGCAGCGCTCTCGGACGCCGAAGCTCTCGACGCCTGGGACGCGGACCGGCGGATCGAGGTTTCGCTAGCCGCACTGAACGCGGTCGACGATCGAAACCGTCCACTCGGGACACTCTCGGTGGGGCAACGGCATCGAGTACGACTGGCGTCTCTGCTCGGCGTGGGACATTCCGTGCTGCTGCTGGACGAACCGACCAACCACCTCGATGCCTCCGGTCTCGCGCACCTCACCGAGCAATTGCGCGCGTACCCGGGCGTGGTGGTGCTGGTGAGCCATGATCGTGCGTTGCTCGCCGATGTCGCGACGTCGGTGCTGGACCTCGACCCGTCGAGCGACGGCCGTCCGCGCGGCTATGGCGGCGGTTACTCGGCGTATGTCGAGGCCCGGCAAGCCGAGCGGGCCCGCTGGGAGGCGCTGCACGCCGGCCAACTCGCGGAACGACAGCGGCTCGCGGAGGACCTTTCCGCCGCACAGAACCGATTGCGCGACAACTGGCGTCCGGAAAAGGGCCACGGCAAGCACACCCGTGCGACCCGGGCGCCCGGCTTGGTCCGCGCTGTCCACCGTCGGCAGGAGGACCTGAACGCGCACGTGGTGGCTGTCCCGCCGCCACCGGCACGGTTCGTCATGCCGGAATTGCCGCAGCACCAGGGAACCGTCGCGCTGCGGGCCGCCGGGGTGACCGTCGCGGGACGGCTGGACGATCCGGTCGATCTGACCCTCGGCGGCGCGGACCGGCTCGTCGTCACCGGCCCTAATGGAGCTGGGAAGTCGACGTTGCTGACGGTGCTGGCCGGGGCGCTGGAGCCGACGTCGGGCACGCTCACGCACGCGAGGTCGGTGCGGATCGGCTGGCTGGGCCAGGAATCCGACCTTCCCGCGCGCCGCACCGCCGCCGAGTTGCTTGAGAAACGGTTCCCAGGCACCGACCTCGGCTTGCTCAGCGGCTACGACCGTCACCGTCCGATCGCCGAACTGTCGACCGGAGCCCGGCGGCGGCTGGATCTGGCGCTGGTCCTAGCGGCGCGTCCGCAGGTCCTGCTGCTGGACGAGCCGACGAACCACCTGTCCGCGACGCTGGTCGACGAGCTGACTGCCGCCCTGCAGGAGACCCCGGCCGCGGTGGTGGTGGCCACGCACGACCGGCAGTTGTTGCGCGACACGGCTTCCTGGCCGCGGTTGGCGCTGTAGACCGCTCCAGTGTGGCGTTGGGTGCGCTCAACGCCACACTGGACGGCAACAACCGCGAAACATCCGCGGGGCAGGCTCGACACCATGCCGCTGCTGATCAACCGAGCCGATTTCGCGGACCCGCAGCTCCACGCCTTCCTGCAGGCCCACCTGGACGACCTGGTCCCCACCGCTCCCGCCGAGAGCCGTCACGCCCTCGACCTGGCCGCGCTCCAGCGTCCGCACATCCGGCTCTGGACCGTCAAGGACGACGACCGCATCGTCGGCACCGCCGCCCTCGTGGCGCTGGAACCCCGGCACGAGGAACTGAAAAGCATGCGCATCGACCCGGCGCGACGCGGGCAAGGCATCGCTCGCACGCTCCTCGACCACCTGTTCCAGGACGCGAAAAACCGCGGCATCGAGCGCATCTCCTTGGAAACCGGAAGCATGGTTTTCTTCGCCCCGGCCCGCGCGTTGTACCTCCGAGCGGGCTTCGCCCCATGCGCACCGTTCGGCAGTTACCGGGACGACCCGAACAGCACCTACCTGTCGCGCCAGATCTGAACCCGCTGTCAGCGTTGACGTTGCCCGCAACCCGGCATCACTCTCGCCTGGCCGCGATCCCGTCGTACATCATCCGCCGCACGGCCTCGCTCAACCGGCGCTGTTCGTCGGGGTCCGGGTTGCGCAGCGAGGCGATCGCCGACGCCAGGATCATCCCGTTGATCGCCCGCGCGCTGTTGTCGACGTCGAGGTCCGCGCGCAGGTACCCGAGCTCCACGCCGTGTGACAGGTACGCCGCGGTCAGCTCGGTGGCCAGCTCGAAGAAGTCCAGCACCCGGGCCGCCATCGCTTTGTCGATACCGGCGGCTTCGAACAGCAGCAGCCGCGGGACGCGCGGGTCCTCGCCGAAGATCTGCGCGAGCGCGTCGCCGATCCGGGCGGTCTGCTCGCGGTAGGCGTCCAAAGTGGACACCGCGTCCGGCGCGTTCTCCGCGGTGAGCGCGGTGACGATGCGGGCGACCAGGTCGTCGATGACGTGGTCGACGATGTCGCGCTTGTTCTGGAAGTAGCGGTAGAAGGTGCCGTGCCCGATGCCGAGCTTCGTGGCGATGTCGGAGATGCCGGTGGCGTGGTAGCCGAGATCGGCGAAGCAGTCGAAGGCCGCGTCGATGATCTCGCGGCGCAGTTCCTGCTTCTTGCGCTCGGCTCGGGTGGTGCGGGCGCTCTCCTGGGCTGTCACGCACTGCAGTGTATTGCCAAGCTCAGCAAAGTGACATACCGTTCCGTTACTGACAGGTAGTTCCGGATGAGAGGTCGGACATGGACGCGCAGTACGACGCAGTCATCGTCGGCGCGGGCTTCGGCGGCATGGGGGCGGCCATCCAGCTCCGCCGCCTCGGCTACCGCGACCTGCTGATTCTCGACCGCGAGGACGACCTCGGCGGGACCTGGCACGTCAACCGGTACCCGGGACTGGCCGTCGACATCCCGTCGTCCACCTACTCGTACTCGTTCGAGCCCAATCCGTACTGGTCGCGGCTGTTCGCGCCGGGCGCGGAGCTGAAGAAGTACGCCGAGCACGTCGCGGACAAGTACGGCCTGCGCTCCTCGATGCGCTTCGGCACGGTGGTGACCGGCGCGACCTGGGACGGGTCCAGCTGGCGGGTCAGCATCGAAGGCGGCGAGACGGTCACCGCGAAGTACCTGCTCACCGCCACCGGCTTCCTGTCGCAGCCGAAGATGCCGGACATCGAGGGCATCGAGAAGTTCGCGGGCAAGGTCATCCACACCACCAAGTGGGACGACAGCTACGACCTCGCCGGCAAGCGCGCCGCGGTGATCGGCACCGGCGCGACGGCCGTCCAGCTCATCCCGGAGATCGCCAAGGTCGCCGCGGACCTGACCGTCTACCAGCGCACGCCGATCTGGGTCAGCCCGAAGCCGGACTACGCCGTGCCGAAGCCGCTGCAGCAGGCGTTCGCGAAGCTGCCGCTGGTGCAGCGCGCGGTGCGACTGGCGGGCAGTTCGGTGCTGGAGCTGATGATGATCTCCGGCGTCGTGCAGTACCGGCAGTTCCGCGGCGCCAACCGGATCGCCGAGCGCTGGTGCCGCGCCCATCTGTACCGCCAGGTCCGCGATCCCGAACTGCGCCGCAAGCTGACGCCGGACTACTCCTTCGGCTGCAAGCGGCCGACTTTCTCCAACGACTACTTCCCGGCCTTCACCCGCCCGCACGTGCACCTGGAGACCACCAGCATCGAGCGGATCGACGAGACCGGGATCGTCACCGCGGACGGCAAGCGCACTGAGATCGACACGCTCGTGCTGGCCACCGGCTTCAACCTGTGGGACGTGAACTTCCCGGCGATCGAGATCATCGGGCGCGACGGCAAGAACCTCGGGAAATGGTGGCGGGACAACCGGTTCCAGGCGTACGAGGGCGTGACCGTGCCCGGCTTCCCGAACCTGGTTTCGCTCAACAGCCCGTACTCCTACAGCGGCCTGTCGTATTTCACGACCATCGAATGCCAGATGAAGCACATCGACCGGTTGTTCAAGGGGATGCGCGCTCGCGGCTCGGACGTGTTCGAGGTGACTCAGCGGGCGAACGACGAGTTCCTTGACCGGATGAAGCACAAGGTCGGGCATTCGGTGTTCGCGCTCGGCCAGTGCGCGACGGCCAACAGCTACTACTTCAACCAGCACGGCGAGGCGACCCTGCTGCGTCCGACGTCGACGATCAGCGCGCATCGGGAGGCGGCGCGGTTCCCGTTGGAGGATTACAGCTTCGCGTAAGCCCGGGTGATGTGCGCCGGTCAAGGGAACCTCCGGCCCCCGGTCGGCGTCGAGGTTGGCGTGAAGACTGAGCAAGACGTCCTGGCCCGCCTCCGCACGCAGGCCGAACCCGTCCTCGGCAAGGGCGCGGCGGCGCGGATTCGTGCGTTCGAGAACGGCGACCTGTACGTCGAGGCGCGGACCGCTTCCACGATCTGGGCCTGGCTGGTCGACTTCCTCCTGGTCACCGGCCTGTCGGTGGCCGCGGCGGTGGCGTACTACTTCAAGTCTTACAGCGTCGACGCCGCGGTCGGGGCGAGCGTGATCGGGATCGCGGGGCTGTTTGTGCTGCCGCTGCTGTACGGCTGGTTCTACGGCAACGGCCGCGGCCTCGGCGCGCTGTGCAACGGGATCCGCCTCGTCCGGCTCCGCGACGGCGGCCGGATCGGGCTCTGGAAGGCGGGTTGGGCGATGCTGATCCGTACGCTCGGCTTCGTGATCATCGCGCTCGGGGTGCTGAACGGCGACGTCACCGTGACGAACGGGGTCCGCACGAGCATCGACGTCCGCGAGACCGACCGGCTCCGCGCGGCCGGTTTCGTCCGGAAGCCGTGAGCGGGTACCAGGTCCGCGCGGTCGCGGACACGCCGGAACAACGGCTGCGTGATTACACCGTCCGGCTGCAGGCGATCGTCACCACCCGTCGGGTCTACCGGGTGATGACGGCCAGCCTCGCCGGGCTTTTCGGCGTCAGCGGGCTTCTGGTCGGAGTGCTGGCCCACTCCGCCGCTGGAGGTTTCAGCCTGGCGGGCGGCGGCGTTTTCTTCGCGGTGCTGTGGCTCGGCGGAGTTCTGATCTGGCGCGGCAGGCCCGCGACCGAACGGGCGTTGAACCCGGGTTCGCATCCGCCCGCCGGTCGTACGCCGGGGAATCTGCGCGGGGCTTTCTCCGCCGCGGCGGGAATGGGACTCCTCGCCGCTGTCGTATGTGGACTGTCCTTTATGTCCAGCAACCCGCCGGACGCCGTGCTGAAGCTGGCGATCATCGGGCTCGGCACCTTCGCGGTGTTCGCCGTCTTGTTCGTCCCGCCCGGATACGTCTACGCCCAGTCCGATCAGTACTTCGCGAAATGGCTCAACCGCAACCGAGCGGCTTACGAGGCGGCGGCTCGGCTGCTCTAAGGCGTGCGACGGCGCAGCGTCGCCGCCCCAAGAGCCAGCGCCAGCACCGCGCATCCCAGCACGATAAGGATGTTGCGGGTCAACGGCATCGTCCACTCCGCGCTGCGCGTCACCTGGGTGAGCGCTTCGACGGCGTAAGACAGCGGCATCACGTCCGAGATCCAATGCAGCACCCAGCCCATCTCGTCGCGCGGCTGGAAAAGCCCGCACAGCAACGCTTGCGGCAACACGAACAGCGGCATGAACTGCACGGCCTGGAACTCGCTCGTCGCGAACGCGCTCACGAACAGGCCCAGCGCCATGCCGAGCAACGCGTCGAGCACGGTGATCAGCAGCAGCGACCACACTGAACCGGAGACCGTCAGCCCGAGCCACCACAGGCTGACCGCCGTCGCGACCGCCACCTGCAGTACCGCGACCAGCCCGAACGCCAGCGCGTACCCGGCGAGCAGGTCGAATTTCCCGAGCGGCATCGTCATCAGCCGTTCCAGGGTGCCCGCGGTGCGCTCGCGCAGGGTGGTGATCGAGGCGATCAGGAACATGATGACGAACGGGAACACGCCGAGCAGCGCGGGCGCGATCCGGCTGAACATCTCGGCCGAGTTGAACACGAAGCGCAGCAACAACATCAGCAGTGTCGGCACGAGAACGAGCATCACGACGGTGCGCGGATCGTGCCGCAGCTGGGCGAGAATCCGGCGGGTGGTGGCGAGAGTGATCGAGACAGTCATCGCTGAGCCTTCACCAGGTGCAGGAACGCGCGTTCGAGGTCTTGTTCGCCGGTGGCCGCGCGCAGGGCGTCCGGCGAATCGTCGGCGAGCAGCGCGCCGTCGCGCATCAGCAGCAACCGGGTGCAGCGGGCTGCTTCGTCCATGACGTGGCTGGACACGAGAAGCGTGGTGCCTTCCGCGGCGAGCCGGTGGAAAAGGTTCCACAAATGCTCGCGCAGCAACGGATCCAGCCCGACGGTCGGCTCGTCGAGCACGAGCAGTTCGGGTTTGCCGAGCAGTGCGACGGCGAGGCTGGCCCGGCTGCGCTGACCGCCGGAGAGCCGGCCGACCAGTGCGTCGGCGTGCGAACCGAGGCCGACCTGTTCGATCGCGTCGGCCACCGAACGCGACGGCGCGCCCAGCACGGAGGCGAAGTAGCGCAGGGATTCGGTGACGGTGAGGTCGGCGTAGACGGCGGGCGTCTGCGTGGCATACCCGATCCGCTTGCGCAGCCGACGGCTTCCTGCGGGTTCGCCGAGCACCGTGACCGTGCCGCCGTGCGTGAGCTGCACGCCGACGACCGCGCGCATCAAGGTGGTCTTCCCGCAGCCGCTCGGCCCGAGCAGCCCGGTGACCGAACCGGCCTCGACGCGGAAGCTCACGTCGCGCAGCACATCCCGGCCACCGCGGACGACCCGCAGGCCGTCGATGACCACCGCAGAATTAATCATACGGTTAATTCTGCGCGCGCGGAATTTCCCTGTCAAGCGCGGGGCGGGCACCGCTCGAAGGCGGAGTCGGGCGCGTGGCTGGGAAGCGCCCCAATGTGGCATTGGGTGCATCTGACGCACCCAATGTGGCGTTCGGTGCGTTGAGCGCACCCAATGCCACATTGGGGCGGGCGGGACCTAGGGCCGGTCGATGTATTGCTGCACGGCGGGCGCGATCAACGCGAGAACCTCGTCATGGCTGGCGCGGGCGAGCGGATCGACCTGGATGACATAGCGGACCATCGCGAGCCCGACCAGCTGCGCGGCGATGCCGGTGACCCGCAGCGGCGGGATGTCGAGGGCGCCGGCGATCTTGTCCAGCAGCGCACCCTGGATGAAGCCGCGCAGCATGTCCGCGGCCTGTTCGGTGGTGGAGACCGACCGCAGCACGCCGAAGAACCCGTCGCGCGAGACCGGAGTTTCCCAGAGGGTCAGGAACAGCCGCACGAGGCGTTCGCCGACGTCGGAGCGCGGGCCGTCGAGGATCGCGGCCACCACGACGCCGGGGTCGACCGGGAGGTGCAGCGCGGTCGCGAAAACCTGGTCCTTGCTGCCGAAGAAATGGTGCACGAGCGCGGGATTCACACCCGCCTCGGCGGCGATCGCGCGGATCGTCGCGCCCTCGTACCCGTTCCGGCCGAACAGGTCCCGCGCGGCGGCCAGAATGGCCTCCCGCGTTTCGGTCTGCCCGGGGCGGCGTCCCGTCCGTGCCATCGGCGTCCTTTCGTCCTCCCCAGTATCGCGGGACCATGGGCGGTACAGCTGGCTGTACCTGACCTTTACCCCGCGCGGGATCGCCGGTCGTCCCGCCGGGGCCCTAAATTCGGCAATCCGGGAGGACCGGCGGCAGGGGGAGAGTGCGATGAACGGGGCGGCGGTGCACGAGGAAACGGTCCGGGTGCTGATTCAAGCTTCGGATCCGCTTACCGAGACGGGGATCCGGAGCTGGCTGCAGGCGAGAGCCGAGTTTTCCGTGGTCACCGACGAGGTGGACGTCATCATCGTCGCGGCCGAGCTGCTGTCGGTGGAGGCGACGTCCGCGTTGCGCGGGCTGAAGGCCACTGTGGACGCTCCGGTGGTCCTGCTCGTCGACGAGGAGACCGCGGGCGCGGCGGTGCTGACGGCGGTGGAGTGCAACGTGGTCGCCCTGCTGAACCGCGAGCGCACGTCGAGCGAGCAGCTGGCCGCCGCGGTGCTGACCGCTTCTCGCGGGGGCGGAATCCTGCCCCCGGCGGCGCTGGGGACGCTGCTCAGCCATTGCCGCCGTCCGATGGATCCGCGGCCGAAGCACAGTTCCGGTTTGACGCAGCGGGAAATCGACGTGCTGCGCCTGCTGGCCGACGGCCTCGACACCGCCGAAACCGCGGAGAAAATCAACTTCTCCGAGCGCGCGGTGAAGAAGGTGATCCACGATCTGTCGCAGCGGCTGGAGCTGCGCAACCGGACGCACGCGGTCGCCTACGCGCTCCGCAACGGCGCGATCTGAAGCGTTCAGATGATGCCGGTTCGCAGCGCGTACGCGACCGCGTGCGAACGGTTCCGCAGATCGAACCGCACCAGCAGGGTGCTGATGATGTTCTTGATCGTCCGCTCCGAATACGACATCCGGTCGGCGATTTCGACCGTGCCGAAACCGTCCGCGAGCAGGCCGAGGATTTCCACCTCGCGGCTCTGCAGCCGGTGCCGGTCGAGGAAACCCCGCGGATAGCGGGCCTCGCCCTCGCTGGCGCGGAACTCGTTCGTCAGCCTCGTCGCGCGGACTTCCTCCGGTTCCGCCGCCGGCACCCGGGCGGCCAGCGCGTCGAGGATTTTCTCGCGCGTCGCGGAACCGCGGTACAGCACGGCGGACAGGCCGAAGCCGCCGAGCCTGCTCAGTTCGGCCTGGTCGAGCCGGTCCGCGACCAGCACCGCGCGCACGTCCGGCGCGAGCGCCGCCCGGCGGATCCGTGCGAGGTCGAGCAGGGTTTTCTCGCGGACCTCCTGCACGATCACGAGCAGGACGTCCGCGCGCGGGACCTCGCCGGCGGCCATCACGGCGTAGCGGGGCGTGCCGCGCAGGTAGGCGGCGGCGCCCTCGCCGCTGATCGGGTCGTTGGCGATGATCGCCACTCGTTCGGGCAATGCGCTCATGTCAGCTCACAGACCAGTCGTTCCCGGCGGCAGCGCCGCGCCCTCCGCCTCCGCCGAGGATCCGCGATTCGGCGCGCGACATCGATCCCCCGCGCTGCCGGGCCGCGGTAGTGCCTGCGGTACCCCGGCGGCCAGCGCTAGTTAAGAACTTAATCGAACGTTAGTACTTGTAACCGTAGTTGCACCATAGCACTAGACGGGAGTCCAGTGTCTATATTTGCCCGCACGACCGGGTGGCGTTCACGCGGTCGTGCGGGCTGCCCTGAGCGCTCAAGCGAGGGCCTGCGCGGGAGGAAGCCGCGCGGCCCGCATCGCCGGATACGCCCCGGCGATCGCGCCGACCGCGGCCGAGACCGCCACCCCGCCAGCGAGCGCGACCGGCGGCAGCACCGCGGGCCAGCCCTGGCTGAGCGCGTAGCCCGCCGTCGCGCCGACCCCGAGCACCACTCCGACCAGCCCGCCCAGTCCGGACAGCAGCACCGATTCGGCGAGGAACTGCCCTCGGATCTGGCCTCTGGTCGCGCCGAGCGCGCGGCGCAGCCCGATCTCGCGTCGGCGTTCCAGCACTGAGATCACCATCGTGTTCGCCACGCCGACGCCGCCGACCAGCAGTGCCACCCCGCCGAGGCCGAGGAACAGCGCGCCGTAGGTGTTCTTCGTCAGCTGCTGCGCGGCGAGCGCGTCGGACGGCCGGTCGACCGCGACCTCGTTCGGCGCGGCCGGGTTGATCGTCGCGGCGAGCACCGAGCGCACCGCGTTGACCTGGGATTCCCGCGCGCGCAGGTACACCGTGCTGGGGTGGCCGTCGAAGCCGAAGACCTGCTTGGCGACGTCCCAGCCGATCAGCACCGAACGTTCGACCTCCGGCGCGAGCGGCATCGGGGCGAGAATCCCGACGACGCTGAACCACGCCGAGCCGATCAGGATCTGCGGCGGCCGGGCGGGGTCGAGGTGGTCGATCCCCAGCCGCGACGCCGCTTCCGAGCCGAGCACGACGGCCGGGAACCGCTGGTTCGCCGGGCTGAGGAACGTCCCCGTCCGGAGCTTCCCGCCGAGCACCGGCAGCAGATCCGGCCGCGCGGCGAACACCGAGACGCCCGCCGAATCGTCCTTGCCGACGCGGTCGTTGCGGTACACCTTGGCGTTGACCTTGCCGACCTCCACCGCTCCCTCGACCGGCGCGATCCGCCGCACCATCGGTACCGCCGAGTCCGGGAGCTTCGCCGAGCCGCCCATGAGCGTCTGACCGGCTTCGGCGCGGAGCAGGTTGGTGCCCATCGCGGCGAGTTTGTTTTGCAGTGCTTGGTCTGCCGACGCCGGGATGGCGAGTACCGCGACCATCGCCGCGACGCCGATGGCGATGCCGAGCGCGGACAGCATCGCGCGCAGCGGGCGGGTGCGCATGCCGTGTGCGCCAAGGGAAAGCAGGTCGGCGGGACCGAGCCGGTTCGGGCTGGGCGGGGCTGGTGCTGGCGCTGGCGCGGTCATTGTGCTGCTCCCGCGAGATCGGCCGCGCCGGTGTCGAGGCGCAGTTCTCCGTCGAGGATCTCGATCCGGCGGGGCATTCCGGCGGCGATCTCCCGGTCGTGCGTGATGAGCACGACCGTGGTGCCCGCGGCGTTGAGCTCCGCGAGCAGCGACAGCACCGCCGCGCCGTTGCCGGTGTCGAGGTTCCCGGTGGGTTCGTCGGCGAGTAGGATCGGCGGCGTGTTCACGACCGCGCGCGCGATCGCGACCCGCTGGCGTTCGCCACCGGAGAGTTCGCCCGGCAGATGCCCGGCGCGATGGCCGAGCCCGACCCGGTCGAGCGCCTCGAGCGCTCTTGCGCGCCGTTTCCGCTTCGGGACTCCGCTGTACAGCAGGCCGCTGCACACATTGCCCACCGCGGTTTCGCCGTCGTCGAGGAAGAACTGCTGGAAGACGAATCCGATCCACCGCGAGCGCAGCGCGGCGAGTTTGCGATCGGATAGCTGCGCGACGTCGTGTCCGCGAATTTCGATGCGGCCTTCGGTCGGCCGGTCGAGCGTGCCCATCAGTTGCAGCAGCGTGGATTTGCCCGAGCCGGACGGCCCGACGATCGCGACCATCTCGCCGTCCGAAAAGGACAGTGAGACATTCCGCAGCGCGGGCACGTTTCCGCCGTAGGTGCGCGACACCCGATACGCGGCGAGCACGGGGATCATGACGTGGTCACCACCTTTTGGCCCGCGTGCAGCCCGGGTGCCTTGATCTCGACCTGACCATTGCTGAACAGCCCGGTCTCGACGCCGACCAGCCGCCGCTTGCCCTGCTCGTCGATCTCGACCGCGTACCCGCCCTCGGCGAGCGCGACCAGCGCTCCGACCGGGACCACCAGCACGTCCTGGTGGACCTGCTTGGTGAACCGCACAGAGACCGGAACGTCGATGACGTCGCCGGTGGCGGCCGGGTCGTCCATCCGGATCTGGACGGTGACCTTGGCCTTGCCGTTCTCTTTGTCCTCCGCGGCGGTGTTGCCGACGTCGGTGACGGTGCCGGTCAGCGTGCGGCCGTTGAGCGAGACCGACACCTTCGCGTCCTTGACCGCGACGCTCTGCTTGGTCGCGTCCAGTTCGGCTTCCACGACGCGTGCCGTCCCGGTGTACTTGAAGATCTCGCCCGCGCCCGGCCCGCCGAGTTGCCCGGTCACCGCCGACACCCGGATCTCGCCGGTAGCCAGCAGGACGTCGGCGGGATCGAAGGACCCGGTCTGTTCCAGGCCGAGCGACTTCTGCCACCGCTTGAGCGCTGTCGCGGTCGCTGAGGTGAACTTCTCGTCAGGAGTGCCGAAACCGCTGTACCCCAA
This sequence comes from Amycolatopsis sp. NPDC003676, assembly GCF_053587275.1. NCBI lineage: Bacteria > Bacillati > Actinomycetota > Actinomycetes > Pseudonocardiales > Pseudonocardiaceae > Amycolatopsis > Amycolatopsis sp. NPDC003676. The sequence continues at coordinate 100,014 of NZ_JBSFNS010000016.1, read as the reverse complement.
TGCTTTCAGGTTCTCCTCAAGCTCCTTGACGTCCGGTCCCTTGTCGACGCGGTCGTTCAGCACGCGATAGAACGGCAGATTTCCGTAAAACAGCGGCACCGACTTGGCGTCCACTGTGTACGCCGTCTTGCCGCGGCCGAGTACATCGCCGCGCGAAGGCAGCCACGTTAGTGTGCCGTTCTTCTTGCCGCTCAGCGTGGATTCCTTGCCGTAGCCGAGTTTCCCGGTCGCGTTCTCCTCTTCCTTCAAGTCCGATTTGGCCACTTCGGCGGTCGCCACCGGTTTCGCCGCCGCGGCCGGTTCGCCGCCGGAGGCGACGTGCGTCAGCACTACCGCCGAGGTCGTGCCGACCACGACGACAGTCGCCCCCGCGGCGATGATCCAACGTGCTCGTTTTCCGGTCACTTTCCGGCCATTCCCATTCCGCACGCCTTGAGCGCTTCCTCGAATTTGGTCCCGTCGTCCTTCATCGGCAGCGCCCGCGCCCCGCCTTCCGCGTCGGGGTCCGGCATGTCGACGCCGTGCTCGCGCATGCATTTGGCGTCCTTGCGCGCCTTGTCCATCTCCTCCGGCGTCAGCTTCTTCGGCACTCCGCCGCCTGGCAGCAGCTTCTTGCAGGCGTCGAGTGCCGCCGTGGTTTTGGGGTCGTTGGAGAAGTTGATAGTCGGCGCTTCGTTCTCGCCCGGATCCGGCGTGTCGACGCCGTGTTCGCGCATGCATTTCGCGTAGTTGCGCATCGCGTCCCGGTCCGCCGCGGGATCGGTTTTCCCGGCTGCGGCACCCGGGTCCGAACTCGCCTTCGGGCTGGAGATCGACGGCACCTGCGGCGCGGTGTCCCCGGACGAACACCCGGTGAGCAGCGCCAGTGCCAGTCCGGCCCCGACGGCCGCCAGACGTGCTTTCCGCATCCGATTCTCCTTCGCTCGAGCGGGTGGTTCCCGCCGGTGGCCAAGTAGTACCGACGCGGCGATACAGGCCCGTTAAGCGATCTTGTTTATCCTCTCCTTATGCCCGGATCCGACAGACTGTCGGCAGCGACGACCTTGGAGGATCCTTGGCCGAGAAGAACGCCGACGCGCGCCGGGGCCCGCTGCGGCTGTCCGTGCGGACCCGGCTGACCGCGCTGTACGGCGGGTTCTTCCTGCTGGCCGGAATCGTGCTGGTGGTGGTCACCTATGTCGTCGTCAGCAACGAACTGCCCGCGCCCGCGCAGTATCTCGGCGACGGAGTGTCGCTGAAACTGGGCCAGGCGATGTCCGCCGACGCGCTTCCTGCCGACGCGACTTTCAGCGCGATCCCAGCGGATGCCGCTTCGGCTTCGGCTGAGCGGGTGGCCACGGCCGTGCTCACCGATTACCGCAGTTCGACAATGTCCACTTTGGTCCTCGCGTCGGCGATCGCGCTGGTGGTGACGGCGGCGCTGGCATTGCTGTTCGGCTGGTTCATGGCCGGACGCGCGCTGCGACCCCTGCACACCATCACCTCGACCGCGCGGCGCCTCGAAGCGGGAAAGCTCGATCAACGGATCAACCTCGACGGCCCGCGTGATGAACTGAAGGAACTCGCCGATACTTTCGACAGCATGCTGGACCGTCTAGCCGGTTCGTTCGACAGCCAGAAACGGTTTGTGGCCAACGCTTCGCACGAGTTACGGACGCCGCTCGCGGTGCAGCGCACGCTGATCGAGGTCGCGCTGGAGAACCCCGATGCTGGGCCGGTGCTGACCAAACTTGGTGCGCATCTGTTGCAGACGAACGAACGCAGCGAACGGCTGATCGAGGGACTGCTGGTGCTTGCCCGCAGCGATCGCGGCCTCAGTGCTCGGGCACCGGTGCGACTGGACAAAGTGGTCCGTTCGGTCGTGAAACTCACTGCCGCGCAGGCGAAGGAGGCTGGCGTGACAGTGGAAACCCGCCTGCGCGCGCGGACGGTGATCGGCGATGCGGTGCTGCTCGAACGGTTGGTGCTGAATCTGGTGAGCAATGCGATCAGCTACAACGTTCCGGATGGCTGGGTGTCGGTGACGATTGGTGCGACGCCCGCGTTGAGTGTGCGGAACTCCGGGTCCAATGTGGACGAGGCCGCAGTGCCGGGCTTGTTCGAGCCGTTTCGACGGGGAAAACCGGATCGCACCGGTGCGGCTGACCACTCCGGGCTGGGGTTGTCGATCGTCCGTTCCGTCGCCCGCGCACACGACGGTGATGTATCGGCGCGGGCCAACCCGAACGGCGGGCTGACCGTCGACGTATACCTGCCTGCCTGATCCTTATCTTCTCTTTATCGCCATTCAAGGCATGATGATCGAATGCGGGTACTGATTGTCGAGGACGAGCCGCTCCTGGCGGATTCGATCGCCGAGGGGTTGCGGCGCCATTCGATCGCGGTGGACGTCTGCTACGACGGCGGCGAGGCGCTCGAACGGGTCGCCGTGCACGCCTACGACGTCGTCGTCCTCGACCGGGACCTGCCGACCGTCCACGGCGACCAGGTGTGCGCGGCGATCGTCGACGCGGGCGGCGAGACCCGGGTCATCATGCTCACCTCCGCCGCCGACGTCACCGATCGCATCGATGGTCTGAACCTCGGCGCGGACGATTACCTGACCAAACCGTTCGTGTTCGCGGAATTGGTCGCCCGGGTGCACGCGCTGGCTCGCCGCGCGCGTCCGGCGTTGCCGCCGGTGCTGGAGGCGGCTGGGCTGGTGCTGGATCTGCCGAGGCATCAGGCGTCCCGCGACGGCCGGTTCTTGCCGTTGTCGCCCAAGGAGTTCGCGGTGCTGGAGGTCCTGATGCGCGCGGACGGGACGGTGGTGAGTGCGGAGCAGTTGCTGGAGAAGGCGTGGGACGAGCACGCCGATCCGTTCACGAACACGGTGCGGGTCACGGTGATGACGTTGCGCCGGAAACTCGGGTTGCCGCCGGTGATCGAGACGGTCGCGGGGGCTGGGTACCGGCTGGCCTGATCCGGGGCCGGTCCCGAATCAGGCCAGCATAGCTGCGGACGGGACGCCATCGGCCGGACCCTCGTTCTTCTCGGCGTGGGCAGCAGCCTGCTGGCGGTCGTGGTCACCTTCGTCGTCGCGTCCGTCCGGGTGCACGGCGGCTGGGGGTGTGGACCCGATCCTGCTCGCGCCACCTCCTAGACGGTCTTGAACGTGGCCATCATCCCCATGTCCTCGTGTTCGGCATTGTGGCAATGGAACATGTACCGCCCGCGATAGCCGTCGAACCGGGCGATCACCTCGACTGCTTCGCCGGGCTGAAGGTCCACAGTGTCCTTGCGGCCCGCGTCGTGCGGAGCGGGGTCCTTGCCGCCGCGGGAAAGCACCTGGAAGTGCACCAGGTGCAGGTGGATCGGATGGTGCAGATCCGCGACGAAGCGCCAGATTTCGATATCGCCGAGTTTCGGCTGGGCCGCGATGCGCGTCGGAGTGAAAGCCTCGCCGCCGATGGTCCAGCCGTGCCTGCCGTTGAACTGTCCACTTCGGAAGGCGAACTCGCGCGTCACTGTCGCTTGTGCACGATCAAGGCGCTCCACTTCGGACAGTCTCGCCGGGATGCGGCTGTCGTCCTTCGCCCGGCGGACGACGCGGAAGCGCATGACCTGCGCGGTAGTCCCGGTGCCGAGACGGTTGATCAGCGTCACCTCGGTACCGACTGGATAGGTGCCGAAATCGACCACCGTGTCGTACCGTTCGGCAGGCGCGATCGGCAGATGTTCGTGGCCGCGCGGGGCGTTGAGCAAGCCCTGATCCGAGCCGATTTGCGTGAACGCGGGCCCGTTCGGCGGCGGCGGGTCGAGCGCGAGGTCGTAGCGGCGGGCGTTGGAACCGTTGAGGAAGCGCAGCCGATATCGGGTCGCGGACACTTCCGCGACCGGCCATGGTGCGCCGTTCACCAGCAGCACGTCACCGAGAACCCCTGCGGCGTAAGCATCTTCCACGCCGGGCACGGTTCGCAGCGATGGGTCGAGCGACGGGTACCGCATCGATCCGTCTTCGGCGAACGCGCGGTCGGTGATCATCAGCGGGATCTCCCGCTCGCCGCGCGGCAGCGGCAGGTCGTCTTCCTCGGCGTCGCGCACGATGTGCAGTCCGGCGAGCCCGCGATACACCGCCGGGCCGGTGAAATCCATCCGATGGTCGTGATACCAGAGCATCGCGGCCTTCTGCTGCAACGGATACGTGTACTCGCGGGTGCCGGTGGTGACGACGGCGTCCGGATCAGCCATCCCCGAATGGCCGTGCCCGGCGCTGGCGAGGTACCGGCCGTCGGCGGGCAGGACGAGGTCGGTGGCGTATCCGTCGGACTCCGGCGGTGTGCGGCCGCCGTGCAGGTGCACGACCGTCGGGACCGGAAGTTCGTTCCGGTGCCGCACGATCGTGGTCCGGCCGCTCCGGGATTCGATCGTCGGACCGGGAAAAGTTCCTTGGTAGCCCCAAATCGGCGTGCGCAGCCCGGGCAGTATCTCCGCGGTGCTTGCCCGCTGGACGATCTCGTACCGGTCGACGCCGCCGTCGCGCGATACCGGCTTCAGCACCGGCGGCAGCGGCAAGGGGACCTGAAACGGTTGCGGCAGCGGCACTTCGCTGGTCAACAGCTCGCCGGTCGCCGCAGCGGGCCGCAACAACCGCGGTGCGACGAACCCGGCAGTGAGCAGCGCGCCGGCACCGCCCGCCAGCCCGAGAAACCGGCGTCGCGACATCCCGCTCATCGCCGCGCCCCGGTCCGCCAGATGCCGAACAACGTCCCGAGCGCGATCGCGACCAGCGCGACGCCGAGTGGAATGTGCAGGTCAAGCGCACCGGCCAAGCCCGCGAAGTACTGCGCGGTCTCGCCGCCGGCCAGCAGCAGGCTCGCCCAGAACGGCCACTGGACGCCGCCGCGCCACCAGTACAGCGCGGCGGGCACGAGCTGTGCGAGCGCGATCGTCGACACGATGTTCGCGCCGAGTTCGTGCAGCGCCAGCATGCCGTAATCGCCGATCAGATACCGTCCGGCGAATACCGGCTGGCCCAGGATCGCGACGGCGTGGAGCGTCACGAAGACCCGCAGCACCACCAGCAATGTCCGCCCGCGTGTGCGGGCCATTTCGGCCACTGTTCCCCCTTGTGCGCGTGAATCTTCCCCCGAACAGACGCTAGGCTGAACTTCTCATGCCGTCCAAGACCAAATACGGCATATACTCATGACCTCGGAGCTATGAGATGGACCTGCTGCAGCTGCGCTACTTCCAGGCGGTCGCCTACCGCGGCCACCTCAGCCAGGCCGCGGCCGAGCTGCACATCGCGCAGCCGTCGCTGAGCCGGGCGATCGCGCGGCTGGAAGCGGATCTCGGCGTGCCGCTGTTCGAACGGGCCGGTCGCGGGCTGCGGCTCAACCACTTCGGCACCACGTTCCTGCGCCGCGTCGACCGGGCCCTGCGCGAGCTCGACGACGCCCGTCAGGAACTCGTCGACCTGGCCGGTCTGGACCACGGCCGGGTCGCCGTCGCGTCGGAAACCCTGCTCACGCTCACCGGCCTGATGAGCGCCTTCCGCGCGGAGTACCCCGGCATCGAGCTGCGGCTGTACCAATCCTCGGCGGAAACCATGGCGCAGCAGCTGTGCGCGGGCGAGGTCGATCTGTGCTTCGCCTCGCAGCCGCTGCTGCAGCCCGGCTTGCAGGCTAAGGAACTGCTGCGCGAGGAGGTGCTGCTAGCCGTACCCGGCACGCACCGGCTCGCGGGACGGAAACTCGTGCGGATGGCGGACCTCGAGAACGAGCCGATGGTGACCACGAGGCCCGGCTACTGGCCCCGCACCCTGGCCGACCGCCTCTTCGCCGAGGCCGGTCTGGAACCCCACTACTCCTGCGAGAGCGACGAACCCGGCGCGACCGGCCAACTGATCGCGAGCGGTCTGGGTATCGGTTTGGTCCCGGAGGTAGCCCGACAGGCTGCCAAGGACGAGACGGCCGTCGGGCTGCGATTGGATGTTCCGGATTGCTACCGGACGCTGACCGTGGTGCAACGTGCGGACACGTATGTTTCCGCTGCGGCACAACGGCTGACCGAGTTCTCGACTGCTTACTTCGCGGCCCGCCGACGCTCCTAGCCCGCAGCTCAGCTTCGTCGCCCCGGCTCATGATCTTGACTGATCGCCCAAGACCGCTGTCTTCGTGTACATGACAGCGGAGCCGCTCGGAGAGCTTTGCCGCCGCGCAGTTCCCGGCACTCAGGAAGGGCATACCGCAGGCATGACGGCTTTCGAGCCTCCGAGGCGAAGAGCGTGCAGAATCCCGTGCTGGGACGTTCGGGCAACGAATGACAGAAATTCGGGCATTGCCGGGTCGGTAAATTATTTCCCGTGTGGGACTTTCTCTGGTTGAACTATTTCTCCCAGGTCTCGTCCCCGGGCGTCTCTCGTTGGCTTTCCGTGGTCAGCCGTTGATCAGTCGATCGTCAGCGAATAGGTCGAGCATCATAGTCATGGCCGCTATGGAGGTCGTTCGGGAATGCGTGCAAGTGGTCACGACGCTCGCTGTCGTGTTCGTGATCGGCTGGCTGGGCCGGCTGGCGGCGAGAGTCCTTCGGCAGCCCGAGGTCATCGGCGAGATCGTGGCCGGTCTCGCGGCTGGACCCGCCGCGGTCGCGTTGCTGGGGCCGAGGTCGTTCAGCACAGTTCTTCCCGACTCGGTTCTGGATGTTTTGAAGCTGTTCGCGGACATCGGTTTGGTGCTGTTCCTGGTCGGGTTGACGCACCGGCTGCACCACAGCGGGCAGCGACTGCACGGCCGGACTACGGGATGGACCGTGGCGGGAGGCCTCGTGCCGGCCTTGCTGGCGGGCGTGCTGCTCGCCTGCTGGATCCTCTTCGCTGAGGACGGTGCGGTTCGGGGGCACGCGTCCTTGCCTTCGTTCTTGTTGATGTGTGCGACCGCCACCTCGATCACGGCAGTGCCTGTGCTGGCGAGAATGCTTGCCGATTGCGGGCTGACCGACACGGTGGCCGGGGGCCTGGCAATGACGGCGGCAGTCGTCATCGACACCTTCGGCTGGCTGCTGTTGTCGATCTCGGTCGGGCTGAACTCCGGCGAGATGAGCGGCTTCTTCCGGGTCATGGCGGTGCTGGCCGGAGGTGCGCTGGTGGCGTTTCTGGTGCGGCAGGCGGCTCGGACCAGAGCCGCGAGCGTCCTGTGCACGCGGATGCCGTGGTCGACCTCTGTGCTGCTGGGGGCCGCCGCGATCGCCATGGGGCTGGCTGCGGAGAGACTTGGTCTCACTGCGGTGTTCGGTGCGGTCCTGATCGGGCTGGCCATTCCCGCCGAGCGTGCGGACGCGCCGTGGGCCAAGCGGGTCGTCCCCATAGGCAAGGCGGGAAAGGCGTTCCTCCCGGCGTTCTTCGTCGTCACCGGAATCACGGTGTTCGCGCGAGGGGTTTCCGCCCTGCACTGGCCGTTGATCGTCGTCGCGATCGTGCTGGCGGTGGTGGGCAAGGGCGGTGGGAGCTATCTCGGGGCGAGGCTGGGCGGCGAATCCCGGCACACTGCGCTTCGAGTGGGAGTTCTCATGAATATGCGAGGTCTTACTGAGCTTATCGTTCTCAAAGTCGGCTTCAGTGCGGGAATAATCAGTGCTCCGCTTTTCGTGGCGCTGGTGATCATGGCGGTGGCGGTCACAGTGCTGACCGGTCCGTTGTTGCGCCTGCTGGAGCGCCGGGTTCCTGCCCCGGCGGACGCGACACCCGAATAGTCCGCCGAAGCGGGAAGCGGGGAAATCTTCTGCATCACAGGCAGGAGCGACCGCGCGGGGACTTCGTCGCAGGGGACGGAACCTGTTCTGTGGCAGGGATTTCCGGTGAAGGATTTAGCTACTCCGGATTGTTTGCGCACATTCGGTCGAGGTCGAGATCAATACGATCGAGCCGTGGGTAATCGGCTGGTCACTACCGTTGACCGGAATTACTTTCAAGTAGGTCTGGATCGCTGCCCCTGGTTTGTGGTGAGGTGGGGAACGGGATTGGCTGGAGGTGTGCAGGGGACTCCTTCCGGCCCACGGGGCGAAATTCGAATGCGCGGCTCGGCGCGGGGGCGTCAAGCCAAGGGGCCGTGCGCGAGAGGGGGGTGGCGTGTGAGGGGGTACTTCTCTTCGCTGAGATGTGCGTTTTGGCGTGCGGAGATGGCGGGTTCGAGGTCTGCGGTTTCTTCCGCGGAACTCAGAATCCGCGACTGATTCGGGGGCGGCGATGCAGATCGAAGTCCGGCACGCGCGGATCGTCGCAGCTTTGGCCGAAATGGGGAGCATCTCCAGAGCGGCGGCGAGGCTGGATCTTCCCCAGCCCAGCGTCAGCGCGCAGCTACGCAGGATCGAGCGACTCCTCGGCGGCGAACTGTTCGTACGCTCCAGCGTCGGCGTGCTGCCCACGCCACGGGGCGAACGGCTGATCCCGATGCTGGTCGAGTTGGCCGACCGGGCCGAGGCCGTGATGGCCGAAGCATTCTCGCTGTCGGCCACAGTGGTCAAGATCGGGGTCGCGGAGGGAGTACGGGTCAGCCTGACCAAAGCGATTCGCGAAGCGGTGGGAGACCGCAAGATCCAGACCGTCACCATGGAGCCGGACGCTGCGCTGGGGGCGGTTGGCGCCGGGGCCATCACCGCGGCGCTGGTTCCGGCTCTCGAGGTTCCGGGGCCGGCTCTCCACCTCGATCCGGGGCTGGATACGGAGGTCGTCCTGCGGGAACCGATCTGCCTCGCATTGCCCTTCGGCCATCCGTACGCGGCCGAACCCATGCTGAGTTCGGCGCAACTGGCTGGCCTGACCTGGGTCCGGCACACGCCAGGACATCGCTTCCGAGCCGTGGAGGAGCGGCTGTTCAGCGACTTCGACAGCGGCGGGCCGGAGGTTGTGCACGAGGTCGGCGGCCAAGTGGAAGCTCTGAACTGGGTCCGGCAGGGCGAGGCTGCCGCGCTGACCACGCCGACCGGGCCGATCCAAGGTGTCGAGCTGGTCGCTGTGCGAGAGATTCCCAGCAGCAAGGTCGGCCTGTTCTGGCGGAAGGGCGCCATCGACGCGGACGCGGTCGAGTTGCTGCTCGACGCTCTCCGCGCGCACTTTCGCGAGCTTTCCCTGCGAGTTCCGAGCTATCGCGCCTGGTTGCTCGAGAACGTCGACGTCTACCCGGAACTGAGCAGGTTGATGTACTGACCGGCCCCTCGCCGCCACTCCGGCCGGGGACCGGTCAGGAGAGGTCCTGGGCCGCGTTGACCGGGCGCGACCGGGTTGCCGACCACGCGGGCGACAAAGTCGCGATCAGCGCGAGCAATGCCGCGGCTCCGATGATCGTCAGGTAGATCCACGGCGGGCCGGACGGCAGGATGGAATCGCCCGCCACAAGCGTGAAAGGCATGATCGCCACTGCGGCGACCAAGGTGCCGAGCACGATCCCGATCAGCGCGACGAGAAGGCCCTCGACACCCATCATGCGCAGCACCTGGGCCCGGGTCGCGCCGGTGAGCCGCTGCAGGCCGAACTCCCGCCGTCGCCGCGCGGTGGCCATCACCAGGGTGTTGACGACCGAGATCGCGGTGTAGGTCGTGATCATGCCGCTCATCAGGTAGTTGACCCACGCGCCGGTCTTCCGGCTCTCGCTTTGCGCGGCCGCAGTCGTCGCGCGGTCGCTGACCCGGACCGCGGGTTCGGTGCGAACCGCGGCGTCGAGAACTGAGGTCAGCCGCGCCGGGTCGGTTCCCGGCGCTGCCCGCACCAGAATCGAAGTGACCACTCCGCCCGTCGTGTGCTTCGCGAGCAACTCGACGGGAAGGAGGAATTGCTCTGCGCCGGGATTCGGGGAAGAGAGGCCGACGACGCGTACGTCCTCGGTCTCGCCGTCGCCCATCCGGAGCGTGATCGTGTCGCCGATCCCGCGGTGGAGCAGGCCCGCGGAGTCGGAAGGCAGGACCACGGCCGAGCCGGTCAGATCCGCGAGCGTGCCCGCGCTGAGTGCGATCGCGGTGGTCGCGGCGGCTCCCCGGCCCGTCACGCCCAGGGCCGGGAATCCGAAGATGTCCTGTGTTCTCTCGTACGGCGCGACGACGAACACCCTGCTGTGCGCCGTTTCGGCGACGCCGGAGACACCCGGGAGCACCTGCAGCCGAGCCGCCAATCCGGGCGGTACGCCGGAAGGGGAGGAGTTCACCACCGCGTCCGCGCGGAGGCTCGCGGCCGCTGCCTGCCCGGCTACCGCGTCCTGGGTGGTCTGCAGGTAGAGGTTCGCGGTGGTAACGCCTACCGCCAGCATGATCGGGGTGACCGCGGCAGCCACCGGCACGACCCTGGCTCGCGCGTTCAGCACCGCGAACTTGCCCGCGGCCCCGCTGAGCCACCGGATCGGCCATTGCAGAACCGCGGCGGCCGCCCGGGTGGCGGCCGGGCTGATCATGGCGAGCCCGATCGCCCACAGCAGGACTGACGGACCTGCGGTGCTGGCCGCGACCGGTCCGGTCATCACGGCGATCGTCACGATGAACAGCGCGATTCCGCCACCGAAGCACAGCACCGCGAGGATCGCCCGCGCCGGGGTGAACCAGGTGCGCGGGATCTCCGCCTCGCCGAGCGCCTCGATCGGGCGCGTGCGGGCCGCCCGGCGGCCCGCGATCCAGGCCGCGAGCAGCGCGGCGAGCAGAATCGCGCCCGCACCCGCCAGGATCGAGACCCAGCTTTGCCGGTATGCCATGGCTTCCGGCACGACCCCGTGTTCGCTGAGTCTGCCGAAGAGCCAGGAGCCGAACAGCATTCCGGGGACGATCGCGAGAACAGCGGCGAGAACCGCGATGATCGTGGTCTCGCCCACCACCATCCGGCGTGTCTGGCCGGGGGTGGCCCCGATCGCCCGCAGCAACGCCAGTTCCCGCCCGCGTTGCTGGATCGACAGCATCAGGGTGCTCGCGACGACGAAGACAGCCACTGCGGTGGCCATGCCGCCGGAGACCGCGGAAAGAGTGATCACATCACTGCTTCGGCCTTCCGCTTCGGGGAACTCGGCAAGTCCGCGGTCGTCCCCGGTGAGCGCTGTCATGAAGGGGACGTTGAGCGCCGCGGTGATCTTCGCGGCCGTCTCGCCGGCCGGCACACCGGGTGCGGTCCGGACCGCGATGTCGTCGACTTTCCCAGCGTGTCCGGACAACTGGCCGGCCTCGGAGTCCAGGAAGAACAGTGCCGCTTCGCGCAACGGGCTTCCCGCGTCGGGTGCGGCGATCCCGGCCACCTGGAACTGATGCACGGCCCCGCGGATGCCGAGGTCGAGGCGATCGCCGACGTGCAGGCCCGCCCGGCCGGCGAGAGTCCGGTCGAGCACGACTCCGTCGGATCCCGGTGCGGAGCCTTCGGCCAGCGAGTAGGGGCCGAGTGCCGCGGAAGCCCAGCCGTGACCTGTGGCGGCCTCGCCGGTGGGCAGCATCGTCGCGGCGAACGAGAGGTCGCCGACTGCTCCGGTAACGCCGGGCACCTGCAGGACGCGGTGCACGAGGCCGGCGTCCAGCCGGACTCGTTCGGGAAGGGTGGCTTTCACCGTCTGCAGTGCTTCGTCCGGATCGCGTTGCGCCGCCGGATCCTCTTGCGGCAGCGGGAAGGTTTGGCTGCCGGCGAGCACCACTGATGCCTGAGCGAGGCGCCGCGGCGGAACGGCGGTCTGGATGCCGGACTCCATCAAACCAGCGCACGCCACGACGATCGTGGTGCCGAACAGCAACGCGACGAACGTGGCGACGAAACCGCCGATGCGTTTGCGCAGACCGCGCAGGACCAATACGAGCATGTCAAGCTCTCCCCGCCGGACGGCGCCGGTTCTGCTCGGCCATCTCGCCGAGATGGCTCATCCGCTCGGCGACCGCGTCGGCGGTGGGGGACAGAAGCCTGCCCACGAGCCTGCCGTCGCCGAGGAACAGCACGGCATCCGCGTACGAAGCCGCGACCGGATCGTGCGTGACCATGACGATCGTGTGGCCGGCCGAGCGCACCGAGTCCCGAAGCAAGCGGAGGACGTCCGTGGAGGTCTTGATGTCCAGCGCGCCGGTCGGCTCGTCGGCGAAGATCACCGCGGGCCGGGTCACCAGCGCGCGGGCTATCGCGACGCGCTGCTGCTGGCCGCCGGAGAGCTGGTCGGGCAGATGGTCGCGCCGGTCGTCGAGCCCGACGGCGGCGATCACCTCGCGCACCTTGGCCTTGTTCGGTTTCCGGCGGGCGAGCAGCATCGGAGCCGTCACGTTCTGAGAGACCGTCAACGCCGGCAGCAAGTTGAACGCTTGGAAGACGAACCCGATCCGGTCCCGGCGCAACGTGGTCAGCTCGGTTTCGTTCAGTTTCTCCAGGCTTTCGCCTTCCAGCCGCACGGAGCCGGAGTCTGGCTTGTCCAGCCCGGCCGCACAGTGCAGCAGCGTGCTTTTGCCCGAACCGGACGGACCCATCACCGCGGTGAAAGTTCCGTGCGGGAAGGACGCGGTCACGCCGTCGAGCGCCGTCACCGCGGAATCGCCTTTTCCGTATACCTTGCGTACGTTTTCCAGGAGAACCGCGGGTGCTGGCTTCCCGTTTTCGTACTGATCCATTCAGTCAACTCCCCGGACGATGTCACCTCGTCTTCGAGTGCTGTCCGAGAGCGAGGCGTGTTCTCCGCGAATTGTGCCCGACCCGGTTTGGGTCCGTCCACGAAGGTGCCGGATCAGCGGTTCCGAAAACAATTTCTGTTCGGTTGAGACGCGGTTGAGCAGGACATTATTCCAGTTTTCGCTGACCGATCGCTGATCCGCACTCCGCGGTGGGCGGCGGGCGGCCGGGAGGCGTCGGGAACGTCAGTGCATGGTCAGTGCTTCGTCAGCCGGCGCGACGACGATCGGCCGGGCGACGATGTCTTCCCAGGAGTGATGCATGACTACCAGCGTGCCGTTGACTGAAGGCCAAAAAGACATCTGGTTCGACGAAAAGCTCACCGGCGGTGGTCCGGCGTACAACACGGCGGCCTACTGGGACATCCGGGGACCGCTCGACCACGATGTTTTCCGTGCCGCGGTACGACGGCTGGTCGACGAGGCCGAATGCACGAGAACCCGGTATGTCGAATCGGACGGCGAGCCGAGGCAGATTGTGGAGGCGTTGCCGGAAATCCCGATGACAGAACACGATCTCACCGGCGCGGCCGACCCGGACGCGGCGGCACGCGAGTGGATCGCCCGGGACCTGCGCGAGCCGTTCGACATCGCCGAGTTCCCATTGTTCCGGCTCGCGTTGCTGCGGACCGGTCCCGGCCGGGCGCTGTTCTACATGTGCAACCACCACTTGATGTCGGACGGCTACAGCTATGTCGTGTATTGGCAGCGCCTGGCAGCGATCTACGAGGCGATGACCGACGGCACCTCGCTTGACGACGGCGCCTTCCCGCCGCTGACCGCTTTGCTGGAGGCTGAAGCCGCCTACCGAGGTTCGCCCGCAGCGGACCGCGACCGCCTCTTCTGGGCCGGACGCTTCGCCGAGCCGCCGGAGCCAGTCAGCCTCGCGACCACGGACGCGGCTCCAGGGCCGGACTTCTGGAGAAAGGACGGCGTGCTGCCCGTCCCGGTCGCGCAGCAGCTCCGGGACCTTGCCTGGCAGCAGCGGGTGAACTGGCAGGCCGTGGTCGCCGCGGCGCTGGCTGCCTACACTTCCCGGCTTGCCGGAGTGCCCGATGTGGTGCTTTCCCTCCCGGTGCACGCCCGAGTCGACCCGCGCAGCCGTGCGGTGCCCGGCATGGTGAACAACTACCTGCCGTTGCCGGTGTCCGTCCGGCCGGGGATGACAAGAGACGAACTCGTGACGGCGGTGTCCCGGGACTTCGCCAAGACGCTCAAGCACCAGCGGCGCCGAGTGAGCAGGATCCGCCGCGAGATGGGCCTGGCCAGTGATGACCGCAGGCCGTTCGGGCCGTTCCTGAACATCATTCCGCAGGTCTCGGAACTCCGCATCGGCGAATGCCGGGTTCTGCCGCACAGCCCGGCTACCGGATTGGTCGACGACCTCGAGGTGACGGTCGCGGACACCGGTGCTGCCGGGCTGCAGGTCAACGTCAGCGGGAACGCGGCCCGTTATTCGGAAGACGAGGTCGGCCTCCACCTCGCACGGTTCACCGCTTTTCTCGAGCGGTTCGGCTCGCAGGGGGGCGGTGATCTGCTGGCCGGATTGGACGTGTTGCTGCCGGGAGAGGCAGAGACCTTGCGAGCGGCGGGCACGGCCACGACGGCCGAGGACTACATCGGAGTCGTGGAACGCATTCGGGCAGCGGCCGCGCGAACTCCAAGCGCGGTAGCGGTTTCCGGCAGTGACGGCGAGCTGACCTACGTCCAACTGGTCGGCCGGGCAAGCGCTCTCGCCAGACGACTGCCGAGCGACGGGATCACAGCTGTTCTCGCCGAGCGCGGTGCCGGGTTCGTCGTGGGCGTGGTGGGCGCGCTGACCGCGGGCAGCGCGTTCCTGCCGCTCGACACCGGCCTTCCCACGCCCCGCCTGGCCGCGCTGGTTTCCGGCGGTGCCGTCCGGTGCATTGTCGCGGACGCCGCGCATCACGAGCTGGCCGAGGAGATCGCTGCCCAGACACAGATTGTGGTTCTCGACGACGGCGTCGACGGGGAGGGCGGCCTTGTCCCGCCGCGCGGGCATGCGGACGACTTGGCGTACGTGATTCATACCTCCGGGTCGACCGGCAAGCCCAAGGGCGTCATGGTGCACCGCCGTGGCATGGTCAACCATCTGCTGGCCAAGGCCGAAGACCTCGCGTTGTCGCCGACGGACGTCGTGGCCTGCAACGCGCCGGTCACCTTCGACGTCTCGGTCTGGCAGATGCTGGCGCCGCTGATCGTCGGAGCACAAGCGCGGGTGACTACCCGGGAGACCGCAGCGGATCCGGAGTTGTTGTTCGGAGACAAAGACCTCACGATCCTGGAGGTCGTCCCGTCCCTGTTGCGGGCGGCCGTGGAATCCTGGCCGGAAGGCCGCGCTCCTCGGCTGCCCGGGTTGCGCTGGCTGCTCGTGACGGGCGAGGCGCTTCCCGGCCAGCTGTGCCGGGACTGGGCCGCTCGGTACCCGGGCATTCCGTTGATGAATGCTTACGGGCCAACGGAGTGTTCGGACGACGTGACTCACGCGGTGATCCGGGCCGGTGAGTCCGAGGGAGTCCGCGCGCCGATCGGCCGCCCGGTGCGAGGCACCAGCCTCCGCGTGCTCGGAGACGATCTTCGCCCGGTTCCGCCGGGAGTGGCCGGCGAGCTCTACGTAGGCGGTACCGGTGTCGGGCGGGGGTACCTCGACGATCCCGCGGGCACCGCGCTGGCCTTCATCCCGGATCCGGCCGGCCGCGCCGGAGAGCGGATGTACCGCACCGGCGACCGGGTCCGGATGCGGCGCGACGGTCAGCTCGAGTTCCTGCAGCGCCGGGACCATCAGGTGAAAATCCGAGGCCATCGGATCGAACTTGACGAGGTCGAAGCCGGGTTGCGGGCCTTGCCCGCGGTCGCCGACGCGGTTGCGGCGGTGGACGAGTCCGGGGGGCGCAAGCGGCTCGTCGGGTATGTCGTGGCCGCCGGTCCGGCGGATCCGGACCGGATCCGTGCCGATCTGGCCGAAACGCTGCCCGAGTACCTGATCCCCGCGGTCTGCGTCGTGCTGGACGAAATGCCGCTGACGCCGGCGGGCAAGATCGACCGCAAAGCGCTGCCCCGGCCCGCGGCCTTCCCGGAGAAGAAGGCGGCTGCGCGGACCCGGACCGAGCGCATTCTGACGGGCGTGCTCGCCGAGGTGCTGGGAGTGCACGCGGTCGGCGTGGACGACAGCTTTTTCGCGCTGGGCGGCGACAGCATCAACGCCATTCAGGTCGTAGCGCGGGCCAGGGCCGCGGGACTCGCACTCACTCCGCGCGATGTGTTCCGGCACAAGTCGGTTGCCGCGCTCGCCGAGGTCGCCGCCGAAATCGTCGAGACCGCGGTGCGGCCAGCGGATTCCGACGGCGTAGGCGAGCTAGAACCGACTCCGGCGGGGTACGGATTCCGCGAGGACGTTGCCGCACGGGTTGACCACGCTGCCGCGTTCAGCCAGTACGTCGTGCTCGATGTCCCGCCGGGACTGTCCGTCGCCGGTCTCGTCGAGGCGATGCAAGCCGTTCTCGACTGCCACGACGCACTCCGGACGCGGCTGCAAGTGCCCGCGGAAGGGGTTTGGGCGCTGGAGATACAACCGCCGGGTTCGGTCCACGCGGCTGACGTCGTGATCGGTCTGTCCGCGATGGGCGCGGATGAGGTGCTCGCGGATGCCACGGCGCGCCTCTCTCCACAGGCGGGGGTGATGGTGCAGGCCGTCTTGCTCGACGGGCACACCCTGGTGCTTGTCGCGCACCATCTCGCTGTCGACGGAGTGTCTTGGCGGATCCTCTTGCCTGACTTGATGGCGGCTTGGCAGCACGGCACGGAACCTCGCCCGGTGGGAACATCGCTGCGCCGGTGGTCGCGGATGCTCACCGACGAAGCCCGGACGGCGAAGCGGGTTTCCGAACTCCCCGTCTGGTTGAACCAGGTGCGCGGTGCGGAGCCGCTCCTCGGTACCCGCGCGCTGGATCCGGCTATCGACCGGCACGGTACCGCCCAGCGGCTCGGCATGGAACTGCCCGCGTCGCTGACTGCCGCGTTGTTGACCGAGGTGCCGGCGGCGTTCCATGCCGAGATCGACGAGATTCTGCTGGCTGCGCTGACTTGCGCAGTCGTCGACTGGCGCCGGAGGAGGGGGTCGGCTGTCCGGGAAGTGGTGCTCGAACTCGAGGGACACGGCCGGGAGCAGATCTCCGACGACGTCGATATCTCGCGCACGATCGGCTGGTTCACCAGCGTCTATCCCGTTCGGCTGGAGCTCGGCGCGGACGAGCTGTGGTCCGGTCCGGCGCTTGCCGGGCTGGTCAAGAGCATCAAGGAGCAGCTGCGTGCCGTTCCGCGCGGCGGTCTCGGATTCGGATTGCTGCGCCATCTCAACCGGCAGACCAGTGCGGCGCTGGCCGAGCACTCCGTGCCGCAGATCGGGTTCAACTATCTCGGCCGGTTCGACGGGAGCATGATCCGGGCCAGCGGGGTCTCGGCCAGCCCGGACATGCCGATGCGGCACGTTCTCGAGCTGGACGCGGTCGTGATGGGACGGCCGGAGGGACCGGTGCTCGCGGCCGAATGGCGATGGGCGGGCGAACTGCTGACCGCCGAAGAGGGCGAAGACCTTGCCCGGACGTGGCAGCGGGTGCTCGTTCTGCTGGCCGCGAGTGCCGGCGAGGATGCCGGCGGCGGGCACACCCCGTCCGATTTCGCGATGGTCGACCTCAGCCAGGAGGAGATCGAGGCGTTCGAGACGACGGGCGCGGTGGCCGATGTGCTGCCGCTGTCGCCGTTGCAGCAAGGACTTCTGTTCCAGGCCGAGTTCGATCGCAACGGTCTTGACGTCTACACCTTGCAGGTCGCCATGGACGGCGACGGACCGCTGGACCAGGACCGGCTGGCGGCGGCCGCGGCCGCACTGCTGGAGCGGCATCCGAGCTTGCGGGCATCGTTTCGCTACCGGTCGTCGGGCGATTCGGTCCAGGTGATCGCCGCGTCGGCGACCGCACGGGTCGACGAGGTCCGGCTGGCGGGTCCGGTCGAGCTGGCCGAGTTCACCGATGCCGAATGGCTGCGCCGGTTCGACGTCTCGCAGCCTCCGCTGATCCGGTTCACCGTCGCGAGGCTCAGCGCCGACCGGTTCCGGCTGATCGTTACCGCACACCACATCCTGGTCGACGGATGGTCGATGTCCGCGATCCTCGGCCGCGAGCTGCTGACTTTGCTCGCTGCGGACGGTGCGGCAGGCGCGTTGCCCGCGCCCGTCCCGTCCACGAGCTACCACCTGTGGCTGGCGGCGCAGGACAAGCACAGTGCCCGCGCGGCCTGGGCAACGGAGCTGGAGGGCGTCGCGGGGCCGACCAAACTCGGTCCGGACGAGCGCGGGCAGGTGTCCGTCTTGCCGGAGCTGCTCGACGTCGAACTTCCCTCCGCGTTGTCCTCCCGGCTCGGCGACTTCGCCCGCACTCGCGGCCTCACCCTGAACACAGTCGTCCAAGGCTGCTGGGCGGTGCTGCTCGGCAGGCTGACCGGACGCGACGACGTCGTGTTCGGCACAGTCCACTCGGGACGGCCGCCGCAACTGCCCGGGGTCGAGGACATGGTCGGGGTGTTCATGCACACTCTGCCGGTGCGCGTCCGGCTCGATCCGTACCGGACTGTCGTCGAGACGATGGCGGAGCTGCAGGAACGGCAGTCGGCCCTCGCCGAGCACCAGCACCTCGGACTCGCCGAGATCCAGCGGGAGGCCGGGGCGGGGGAGCTGTTCGACACCGTGGTGAGCTATCACAACTACCCGGTCGACAGCGTGGGCAGGCTGGACGGCGTGCTGCCAGGAGTGACCGTGCTCGGCTGGCAGGCCAGAGTCATCTCCGAGTACCCGCTAGCGCTGAGCGTGCACCCCGGCGAATCGGTGCGCCTGCAGGGGCAGTACCGGCCCGATGTGTTCTCCCGTGCCCGTATTTCCGGCCTGGTCGACAGGTTCGTGGCTTTGCTGGGCAAGGTCGTAGATGAGCCGGAGGTGCGGCTGGGCAGGCTCGACGTGCTCACTCCTGCCGAACGGGGGCGGGCGCTCGGCGAATGGGCCGGCACCGGGCGCCGGGCGCCCGCGCAGGTGGTGCCCGAGGTCTTCGAAAGCCGAGTGCGCAAGGCCTCGGACGCGTCCGCGATCGTCCACGGCGCGGTCGAGCTGACCTACCACGAGCTGAACGAGCGGGCGAACCGGTTGGCCCGTCTGCTGATCCGGCACGGCGTCGGCCCCGAGCGGACCGTCGCACTGGCGCTGCCGCGCACGGTCGAGTCCGCCGTGGCCACGCTGGCGGTGCTCAAGGCAGGCGGAGCCTTCCTGCCGATCGATCCGGCATACCCGGCCAACCGCATCTCTTATCTGATCGAGGACGCCGCTCCCGCCGTCGTGGTCACGGACGCGGGGACGCACGAACGTCTTCCGCTGCTCTCGCTGCCGGTGATTTTGCTGGACGAGTCCGATGCCGAGCTCGCCGAACTGGCTGGCGACAACATAGGCGACGACGAGCGCACCAGTCCGTTGTCGCCGGCTAACAGCGCCTACGTCATCTACACGTCGGGCTCGACCGGGCGGCCGAAGGGAGTCGTAGTCGACCACTCCGGATTCGTCGCGATGATCGACGGACTGGCCGAGTGCGTGGCCGCCGGGCCCGCCGACCGCGTGCTCCAATTCGCTTCCTACAGCTTCGATTTCGCGGTGTGGGAACTGTTCGTGGCGTTGCTCGAAGGCGGCCTCGCGGTCGTGGTGGGCGACGAGAACCGGGCCCCGGGCAAGGAACTGGTCGATCTCGTCAACACCGCGGGCATCACGCTCGCGGGCCTGCCGCCCGCGGTGGTGGCCGCGCTGCCCGAGGACGCTGTCCTGCCCACGGGACTGACCCTCGTCGTCGCCGGCGAGGCCTGCCCTCCGGCGGTCGCCGCGCGCTGGGCGCCTCGGCTGAAGATGATCAACGGCTACGGGCCCACCGAATCTGTCGTCGGCGCGACGATGAGCGACCCGCTGTCCGGGAAAGGCCGTCCCCAGATCGGCCGTCCCACGTCGGCGCATCGGGTTTACGTGCTGGACGGCAATCTGCAACCCGTGCTGCCGGGCGTTGTCGGGGAATTGTATGTCAGCGGCTGCCTGGCCCGCGGCTACCACGGTCGTCCAAGCCTGACCGCGGGGCGGTTCGTGGCGGATCCGTTCTCGGGACAGGGCGAGCGGATGTACCGCACGGGCGATCTGGTGTCCTGGCTGGCCGACGGCAGCCTCGACTACGTCGGGCGGGCCGACGACCAGGTGCAGCTGCGCGGGTTGCGGATCGAGCTGCCCGAGATCGAGTCGGTGCTGGTCGGCCACGACGGAGTGGTCCAGGCCGCGGCCATGGTCCGCGAGGACATTCCCGGAGACCCTCGGCTGGTCGCCTACATCGTTCCCGCGGACGGCTCCGCCGCGGTGCCGTCAGGCCTGCGGGACCACATCGCGGAGTCGCTGCCGGAATCGATGGTGCCGTCCGCGTACGTTCCGCTGGGGGAACTTCCTATTACCACGCAAGGAAAACTCGACCGCGCGGCGCTTCCCGCGCCGCAGATCGCTTCTCCGCGGTCCCGGGCGCCGCGCAACCCGATCGAAGAGATTCTCTGCGGGGTCTTCGCCGAGGTGCTCGGACTCCCGGAAATCGGCATCGACGACGACTTCTTCGATTTCGGCGGGCATTCGATGCTGGCGACGCGCGCGGTCGCGAAGGCACGCGCGCTTCTCGGCGTCGAACTGCCTATCCGGGCGCTCTTCGAATCCCGGACGGTTGCCTTGCTGGCCGACCACGTGATGATCGCAGGCGACGCGCGGCCAGCTCTCGCGCCTGTCGCGCCCCCTGCGGACGGCGGCGACCGCACCGAGCCGCTGTCGTTCGCACAGCGCAGATTGTGGTTCCTGCACCGGCTCGAAGGGCAGAGCGGAACCTACAACGTGCCGCTGGCGCTGCGCATGTCCGGAAAGCTGGACAGCGACGCGCTTCAAGCCGCGTTGCGCGATCTGGTCGAACGGCACGACGTCCTGCGTGCGGTGTTCCCCGGCACCGACGGGCAGCCCTATCAGCGAATCCTGTCCGCACCGGCGGGGTATCCGCTGTTGCGTGCCGTGCGGCTGCGGGACCAGGACCTCGCCAGAGCGCTCGCGCTCGAGGCCGGAACGGGTTTCGACCTCGCCGCCGCGCCTGCCATGCGAGCGACGTTGTTCGTGCTCGGACCGCAGGAACACCTGCTGCTGCTGGTATTCCACCACATCGTGTTCGACGGATGGTCCATCGAACCGCTGACGCGGGACCTGCTCGCCGCGTACCGGGCCCGTCGCGCCGGACAGGATCCACAGTGGACCCCGCTGGCCGCCCGTTACGGCGACTACACGGCGTGGCAGCGGGAACTGCTCGGCACGGAGGACAACCCGAGCGAGATCTACCGCGGCCAGTTGCAGTACTGGCGGGAAAATCTGGCGGGAATCCCCGAGGAACTCCCGGTACCCGCCGACTTCCCGCGCCCCGCGCTCAACAGCCATCGGGGAGGCCAGGTGACGTTCGCCGTCGAGGCCGATCTGTACCGCGGTCTGACCGCATTGGCGCGTTCGTCCGGCGCGAGCTTGTTCATGGTCCTGCAAGCAGCGTTGGCCGGCTTGCTCACTAAGCTCGGGTGCGGGACGGACATTCCGTTGGGCAGCCCGATCGGCGGCCGGACCGACGTGGCGTTGAACGACCTGGTCGGCTTCTTCGTCAACACGTTCGTGCTGCGTGCCGACACGAGCGGCGACCCGACGTTCGCGGAGTTGATCGGGCGGGTGCGAGAAGCGGATCTGGCCGCTTACGCCAATCAGGACCTGCCGTTCGACGATGTCGTCGAGGCGCTGAACCCGGCACGATCGCTGGCGAAACAGCCGTTGTTCCAGGTCATGATCGCGCTGGAGAAAGGGTACGGACCGCCCGCCGGATTGCCCGGGCTCACCGTGCGAGGCGAGTTCGTGCCTTCGACCACGACCCAGTTCGACCTCAACTTCCAGTTCCTCGAACTCGAGGGTCCCGACGGCGAGGACGAGCTCTCTTGCTTGATCGACTACAGCCGGGATCTGTTCACCGGTTCGACCGTGACCGGTTTCGGCGAGCGGCTGGTCCGGCTGCTGCGCGCGGCGGTCGCCGATCCGGGGGTCCGCCTGCGGGAGGTGGACCTGCTGTCCGCCTCCGAACGCCACACCATGCTGGTGCGGTGGAACGATACCGCGCACCGGACCCCGGCCAGCACCCTGCCCGTGCTGTTCGAGGAGCAAGCGGCGCGCACTCCGGACGTGCCCGCTGTGGTGGCGGGCGCCGACCGGCTGACTTACTCGGAGCTGAACCGCGCGGCCAACCGGCTCGCGTGGCGGCTCGCCCGCTCCGGGGCCGGCCCGGAACGAATCGTCGCCATCGCCCTTCCCCGATCGACGGAACTGGTGGTGGCGGCACTCGCCGTGCTCAAGACCGGTGCGGCCTACCTGCCGCTCGACCCTGAGAACCCGGCCGAGCGCACAGCCGGAATGCTCGGCGAAACGGATCCGGTCTGCTTGATCGCCGACCGCTCGCCGGTACCGGACGCCGGCGTCCCGACCGTGCTGCTGGACGAACCGGGACCCGAGTATCCCGAACACAACCTGGCGGTACCGATCCGGCCGGACCACGCCGCTTACGTGATCTACACCTCCGGATCCACCGGGCGTCCAAAAGGGACAGTCGTCGAGCATCGGGCGGTCGTGAACTACCTTTCCTGGGCTGTCGCCGCCTATCCGGCGTTGCGGTCCGGTGCGCTCGTGCCTTCCCGGCTGTCGTTCGATCTGACGGTCACCGGTCTGTACGGGCCGCTGACGTGCGGCGGGACGGTGCACCTGGCCGAACTAGCCGAAGGCGCGGTAGCCGCGAACCAGCGGCCTGCCTTCCTCAAGGGGACACCGAGCCACCTCGCCTTGCTGCAGGTGCTGCCGGACCAGTATTCGCCGCACGCGGAGCTGGTACTGGGCGGCGAGCCGCTGCCCGGCGACGAACTCGACCGCTGGCGGAGCGCGCATCCGGGGGTCCGGGTCTGCAACGAATACGGCCCGACCGAGACGACGGTGGGCTGCACCTGGCTTCCGATCGAGGCGGACGACGTCGTGCGACCGGAGATCCTTTCGATCGGCAGGCCGATCTGGAATACCCAGGCCTACGTGCTGGACGCGGCGCTCAACCCGGTGCCGTGCGGCGTGACCGGCGAGCTTTACGTCGCGGGGGAGAACCTGAGCCGCGGCTATCTCAGCAGGCAAGCGCTCACCGCGCGGCGGTTCGTGGCGAATCCGTTCGGCGAGCCCGGATCCCGGATGTACCGCACCGGCGATCTTGTCCGGTGGACGGCGGACGGGCGAATGAGCTTCGCGGGCCGGACGGACGGCCAGGTGAAAATCCGGGGGTTCCGGGTCGAGCTCGGCGAGGTCGAATCGGTGCTGGCCCGGCACGGTTCGGTCCGGCACATCGCGGTTGCCGAGCACGGGGACAAGCTCGAGGACCGGGGGCTTGTCGCCTATGTCGTTCCGGCTGATCCGTCCGCCTGGGATCCCAGCGATCTCGCCGCGTTCGCGGCACGCGAGCTGCCCGCCTACATGGTGCCCTCGGACGTGGTGGCTCTCGACGAATTGCCGTTGACCGCCAACGGAAAGCTCGATCGCGCTGCCCTGCCCTCGCCAGAGCGCGCAGACCGGCCGGAAGCAGGATCCCCCGCTGAAGGACTGACGACCGCGGAGGCTGCCCTGTGCCGCATCATGGCCGGCGCGCTGAAGCGCCCGTCCCTTGGCGTCGAGGCGAATTTCTTCGACGAGGGCGGCGACAGCGTCCGGGTGATCCGGGTGGTCAACGAGGCCCGTGCGGAAGGGCTGCCGATCACGCTGGCCGACGTCTTCGTCAATCAGACACCGAGATCGCTCGCCGCGTCGATCGCGCCGCGGCCGGAGCCTGCCCGCGCCAACGAGGCGGAAGCAGGTTCGAGCGCGCGGGTGATGGCGGACGCGTTCGCCGAGGTCGAGCGGGCCGCGGACACAGATCCGTTCGCGACCGTGCTCCGCATGCGACCAGGAGGGGAACGGAATCCGCTGTTCTGCGTGCACAGCGGAGTCGGGTTCGCGCTGCCCTACCTCGGCCTCGCCAAGCACCTTGGGCCGGAATACCCGCTGTACGGCCTGCAAGACCCGAGCGTCACGGAACTCGCACCCGCGCCGCGATCGGTCGGGGAGATGGCTGACGACTATGTGCGGCGAATCAAGCAAGTCCAGCCGTCCGGGCCCTACCATCTGCTCGGTTGGTCCTTCGGCGGGATCGTCGCCTACGAGATCGCCGCGCGGCTGCAGGCAGGCGGCGACGAAGTGGGAGTGCTCGCCAATCTGGACTCCTACCCGCGGGCCGGGGAAGAACAGCGCGACGACGAGCAGGTCATGTTCGGCTGGCTGCTCGAGCTGATCGGCCACAGCCGGTCCGAATTCGCCGGCCGCGAGGTCACCGCGGCCGACCTCCACGCGGTGCTGGTCTCAGACGGGAGTCCGCTCGCCGCGCTCGGGATCGAGCGGCTTTCGGCGATGGTGCGCGGCATGCGCAGCCACGAAGCGCTGCTGCACGGCTACGTGCCCAGCCGGTATCGCGGCAGGATGCTCCTGTTCACCGCTGCGGGCGGACTCGCAGACGGCGCGGTGAAAGCGAAAACCAGCCGGTGGAGGCCTTACGTGGACGGCGAGGTCGCCGCCTACCGGATCAGCGCGGCACACGACGACATGATGAGCGCCGAGCCGCTGGCGCAGGTGGCCGTGGTGGTCACCGGGGAACTCGACCGTCAGGCGGACCGGTGATGAACGTCGAGGTGCTGGCACTGGCCGAGAGGCGGTTGCGGCAGCTGCGCCGTTCGCCCGGAAGAGTGCTCGGGGTCGCGCTGAGCCCGCTGATCTCAATGGTCGTGCTCGGGTATCTGTTCCGGTCGGCGATCTCGCTGCCAGGAGGAGTCAGCTACCAGGAGTACCTGTTCGCCGGGGCCGCCGTCCAAGTGGGGCTGGCGACGGTCGGGCCGACCGCGATCGCGGTCGCGACCGACCTGAGCTCCGGCCTGGTCGACAGGTTCCGGACTCTGCCGATCCGCAGGAGCGCGGTGCTCGCCGGGCACACTCTGGCCGATTTGCTGGTGGGAGTGGGATCGCTGGGGCTCGCCCTGGCGGTCGGCTTGCTCATGGGATGGCAGTCGCACACCGGTGCGCTGTCGACGCTCGCCGGGTTCGCGGTGGTGATCGTCTTTCTCTATGCGATGGTCTGGGCGGGCGCGTGGTTCGGATTGGTCATGCGCAGTCTCGAGTCGATCAGCTCGGTGACCCAGTTGATTGTCGTCGTCCTGCCGTTCTTCTCCACAGCTTTCCTGCCCGTCGGGAACTTCCCAGCGTTCGTCCGGCCGATCGCCGAGTGGAATCCGGTCAGTGCGGTGATGTCCGTGGTGCGCCGGTTGTGGGGAAACGGCGCCGCCGCGGCGGGCGACCCGGCCGACGGGCAGGTGTGGACGGTTTTCGTCGTGACTGTCACGGTGCTCCTGGCCGGCAGCGTGCTGGCCAGTTTGCGCCGGTTCGCCACCGCCGAGTGAATTCCCGATATCTGCTGGAGTGAAACGAAATGACTGCCGCGCCCGCGTTGAACACCTACGATCTGACCGACCCGGCCACCTACATCGGCACGGACGTGCACGCGATGTGGCGCCGGTTCCGGTCGGAACAACCCGTGTACTGGCATCCGGAAAGCCCGCGCGGTCCGGGTTTCTGGGCGGTGTGCCGATATGCCGACACCCTGGCCGTCTATCGGGACGACGAGAGGTTCACCTCCGAACGCGGCAATGTGCTGAGCACTTTGCTGCAGGGAGAGGACTCCGCCGCGGGAAAGATGCTGGCTGTCACCGACGGTCGCCGGCATCAGGAGATCCGCAAGCTGATGCTCAAGTCCTTCTCTCCTCGACTGCTGGCGCACATGAAGGAGTCGGTTCGGGACCGGACCAGGGAACTGTTCGACCGTGCTCTGCAACTGGGCGCCTTCGACCTCGCCGCCGAGATCGTCGACCACATCCCCATCAACACCATGGGGGAGCTGATGGATGTGCCGCGCGCCGACCGGGCCCGGCTGGTCGAGCTGAATACCGAAACGCTCGGCAGCAGGCACGCTGATCAGGACAGCTTCGAGGCGGTGCTGGCGCGCAACGAAATCCTGTTGTACTTCCAGGAATTGGCCGAGCATCGCAGGCGCGAACCCGGCGAGGACGTGATCAGCGCGCTCGCCAACGGGACAGTGGACGGCGAACCTCTGAGCGAGGAAGAGATCGTCCTCAACTGCTACAGCCTCATTCTCGGCGGCGACGAGTCGAGTCGGCTGTCCGCGACCGGCGGCGTCCTGGCGCTCAGCGAGCATCCGGAGCAGTGGCGGATGCTGCGCGATGGGACCGCGCCGTTGCCCGGCGCCGTGGAAGAGGTGCTGCGCTGGACCGCGCCGGCGATGCACTTCGGCAGGCGGGCCAAGGTCGACGTCGAGCTCGGCGGGCAGCTGCTTCGCGCGGGAGACATCGTGACCCTGTGGAACATTTCGGCGAATTTCGACGATGCCGCGTTCCCCGAGCCGGAGAGGTTCGACCTGCTGCGCTCGCCCAACAAGCACCTGACGTTCGGGTACGGACCGCACTTCTGCCTTGGTGCGTTCCTTGGCCGGGCGCATGTGGAGGCGGTACTGGAGGGGCTGCGCGATCGGGTACGGGAGATCCGTGTCGCGGGCGAGGGGCAGCAGATTCACTCGAACTTCGTCTACGGCCGCATCACCTTGCCGGTCGACCTCGTCCCGAGGTGACCGCGACCGCCGAAGAACGACGACAGAAGGAGCGAAGGCGATGACAAATCCGTTCGACGATCAGGACGGGACTTTCCTGGTGCTGGCCAACGACGAGGACCAGCACAGCCTGTGGCCGGCCTTCGCCGAGGTGCCGCGGGGATGGCGGGTGGTGCTGGAAGCAGGCAGCCGCGAGGCCGCATTGGCTTACGTGGAGGCGAACTGGACCGACTTGCGGCCACGGAGCCTGCGCGAGGCTACCCGCTGAGCCGGGTTCAGGGGGAATCCGCAATGGACTGTGCCATCGAGGTTTCCGGCCTGCGCAAGAGGTACGGCGACAGGGAAGTGTTGTGCGGGGTGAGCCTTTCCGCGCGCCGCGGATCGGTGCTCGGCCTGCTGGGGCCGAACGGAGCCGGGAAGACCACCATCGTGCGCGCGCTCGCCACTTTGCTGACGCCGGACGGGGGTACGGCCACCGTAGCCGGGTTCGACGTCGTGCGGCAGCCCGGCGAGGTGCGCAAGCGGATGGCTCTCGCCGGCCAGTACGCCGCGTTGGACGAAGCGTTGACCGGTACCGAGAACTTGGTGCTGCTGGGCCGGTTGCTGCGCCTCGGCCGCCAGCGCGCCCGGCAACGGGCCGCGGAACTGCTCGAGCAGTTCGGCCTCGGCGACGCGGCGGGACGGCCGGTTCGGACTTACTCCGGCGGAATGCGCAGGCGGCTGGACATCGCGAGCTGTTTGGTGTCGCAGCCTGTCGTGCTGTTCCTGGACGAGCCGACGACCGGATTGGACCCGGCGAGCAGGCTTGCCTTGTGGGCGACCGTGCGTGAGCTGGTGTCGGGCGGCGTGACCGTCCTGCTGACGACTCAATATCTGGAGGAGGCCGATCAGCTGGCCGATCAAGTGGTGGTCCTCTCCACCGGGAAGGTGATCGCCGACGGCACTCCGGCTGAGCTGAAACGCAAGGTGGGCCAAGAACGGCTGGAGCTGACGGTCGAGCCGCACGCCGTCGTCGCGGCGAGCTCGGCGCTCCTCTCGATCGCCGCGGAGCCGCCCGAAGCCGATCCGGCGACCGGGATCGTGTCGCTGAGGCTGTCCGGCAGTCTCAGCGGGATGGACGGGATCGCCGCGGCAGCGGCGGCGTTGCGCGAGTCCCGGGTCGCAGTGACCGACTTCGCCTTGCGCCGGCCGACGCTCGACGACGTATTCCTTGGCTTGGTCGGAAAGCCGGGACCGTGACCCGCATCGTCTTCACCGTCCGCGATCTGGTGCGGGTCCGGCTGAGAGTGAGCCTGGGACCGGTCGCGGAGACGGTGTTCGCGTTGGATTCGCTCGGCCGGAATCGCGGCAGCCAGCCGCGGTCCGGACCGCCGCGGGAGTGGCAGGACCGACTCCGGACGGTGCTGCGGGGGAATCCGCGAGCGGCGAGAGCGATCGCGGAAGCTTCTCCGGAAAGCTTGCTGCGGTTGGTTGATCGCGGGTACCCGCCGGACGCCGTGCGCCGCGGGCCGTCGCGGACGGAACTCATGGAGATCTGGCAGCTCGCCGTGGCTCCCTACTGGAACCGCATCGCCACTCAGCTGGACGCGGACTGCGCGGCCTGGGGCCGGGCGGCGTTGACCAACGGTGTGGAGTCGATGCTGTCGACCCTGCATTCGCGGATCGGCTGGCGCGCCCCGGTGCTCGAGGTGCCCGGAGCGGCGGACGAGGAAATCCTGCTCGGCGGGCGCGGTCTGGTGTTGTGCCCGTCGCTGTTCCTGCACCATCGGCCGGGCGTGCTCGTGGGAGCGCGGGGGGCGGGCAGCCCGGTGCTGGTGTTCCCGGCACCGCTCGACCCGGCCGCCGCGGCGCGGATCTTCAGCGTCCCGGAGACCCCGTCGCGGGCGCTGGCCGCGCTCGTCGGCCCCACCAGGGCCGCGGTGTTGCAGGTGCTCACGAACACCTGCAACACGACGCAGCTCGCCCGGCGGCTCGGCATTTCCTCGGCGGGGGCCAGCCATCACACGTCGGTCCTGCGGCAAACCGGGTTGATCACCACTCGCCGGGTCCGCAACGCCACACTGCACACTGTCACCCCGCTCGGAATGGCACTGCTCGGCGGTGAGGCGGGCTGAACGGGGGCGCGTTCAGGTCTCGGGCCAGTGACGGAAACCTCTTCTGCCGTACAGCAACGGGGTCTGCCCGTGCCGGTGGGCCACGTCATAAACCTCGCCCAGCACGATCAGATGGCTGCCCACCCGCTCCGCGCCTCGGATCCGGCAGTCGGCCGTCGCGTGCGAATGCTGCGGAAGGTGCGGTCCCGCGGAGCCAGGAGCCCACCGCACCCTCTCGAACCGTTCCGGCTCGCCCGAGGCGAACAGGCTGGCGACCGAATGTCCGCCGGCATGGACGAAGTTGACCGCGAACTTCCCGGCAGCCAGCACCGCGGCCAGGGTCGGGCTTTCCGCCCGGAGACAGACGAGAAGGACGGGCGGTTCCACGCTGACGCTGCACAGCGAGGAACACGTCATTCCCCTCGGAGCGCCGTCCTGGCCGTCGGCCGTAACGATGGCGACTCCGCTGGGGAACTCTGCCATGAGGGAACGGAACCCCTCGGCCGAGACGGTTTCGGCCGAGGAGGCGCCGGCCTGCTCTCCTACGTGCACCGGCTCATTTCCCGTGCAGTTGGCGCAGGTATTCATAGGTGCTGGGCAGAGTGTCCACGAGTTCGGCGCTCTGCCGTTTGAGGTCGGCGAAGACCGCTTCGGCCGTCTCGATGGCCTCCGGTCGGTACGCCAGGGAGGGCAACGCGTGTTCGGGCAGGTTGTCGAGGCCAGTGAACACGCAGTAGTAGTTGGCGTTGCTCCAGAAATTGCGGAACTCAGCTTCGAAATTTCCGTAGTAGTTGCTCTCGTCGGTGATCGGGGTGTTCACCGGGAGACCGGCCTTGTACATCGCGACTTTTTCCTTGAAGTCGTCAGCGAGTTCGAGTTCCTTGCAGGCGCGCCAGAACGGAGTGTCGTTGCGGGGCGCGAAGCTGAAGTGGCCCTGGATGAAATCCCGGGTGTCGTCGAACATCGATTCGATCTCGGCGTTGAACCGCTTGGCCAGAACCGGTTCGAAGTTCTTGTCCGGAAAGTGTTTCACCAGCTGGTAGAGAGCCGCGTAGGTGAAGTAGATGCCGGTCGACTCGAGGGGTTCCAGGAAACAGGACGAGAGCCCGATGCCGACGCAGTTGCGCACCCAGGCCCGGCGGTTGCGGCCTACGCGGAACTTGACGTGGTTGAGCGGGGTGTTCTCTGGGTCGAGGCCCCACATGCGGCAGTACTCTTCGGTCGCCTCGTCCTGGGTGGCGAACCGGCTCGAGTAGACGTAGCCGCTGCCGAACCGGCCGAGCATGGGAATCTTCCAGGTCCACCCGGACGACATCGCGATCGACGAGGTGAACGGTTCGATCCCGTTCTTCTCGTCGTCATGCGGGATGGAGGTGGCCACGGCCCGGTCGTTGAGCAGGTGGTCGCTCATGTCGAGAAACGGCTCGCGCATCACCTGGTTGATCAGCAGGCTGCGGAAGCCGGAGCAATCGACGAAAAGATCGGCTTCCAGCCGTCGTCCGGTTTCGGTGTTGATCGCCGTGATGAACCCGCGCTGGTCGACCTCGGCGTGGGTGAACTTGTCCTCGATGTGCACCGCGCCTTGCTTCTGCGTGGCGAACCGGCGCAAGAAGTCCGCGACCAGATTGGCGTCGAAGTGCCAGGCATAGCTCGCCCAGCGTGTTCCGTCGAGGTGCCGAGGCGAGAGTTTCCGGTCGAACACCTCGGGCTGGCGGTAACAGGCATAGTCGAACGGTTCGTCGGTCTGCCCGTTGAGCCGCCGCTGAACCCAGTAGTGCGACAGCGGGAGGTTTTCGTGTTCCGGCAGCAGCCCGAACAGGTGGTCGAAGTGGTCAGGCTTGCCGTGGTGCTGCCGCGCGGTGGCCTCGCCAGCGCCGGGCGTGCGCCAGTTGACGAATCTGATGCCCATTTTGAAGCTCGCGTTGCACTCGCGCATCCACTCTTCTTCGGGAAGGCCGAGGAAATCGAAGAACACCTTGTGCAGGTTCGGGATGGTGGCTTCGCCGACGCCGATCCGCGGGATCGCGGGCGCTTCCAGCACTGTGATGTCCACGGTGGGGCCGAGTGCCTTGCCGAGATAGGACGCGGCCATCCACCCTGCAGTGCCGCCGCCGAGGACGACGATTTTCTTGATCCGGTTGTCACCCATCGAAGATCTCCCTCTTGATCGTGGCTCGGGTAGACGCGGGCTCGCCGCAGGGCGGGTCAGCCCAGGAGAATGTGTCCGTCGGCAGGCCGGAGTTCCCGGCTGCGGCGCAGGTCGCGCAGCGCGAAGCCGCGCTGCAGCCAGCGGTCCCGGCCGTCGTAGCGCGGGGTGAACGAGGTCCGGCCGTGCAAGGCGATCCGGTTGTCGACGACGGCCAGATCGCCCGGGACGAGCCGGACGGTCGAGGAGTGCCGGACGAGCTCCTCCTGCAGCTGCCGGAGTGCCTCGGCGGCCGCCTCGCTTAACGGACGCGTCGCGGCGAAATCTACGCAAACGTCCGGATCGTCGGGTGCGCCGGCGAGCACGGCATGCGGTTCGCCGCCGTCGTGGCCGGCGCCGCCGAACGACGGCGGTGCGGCGGTGGCGAACTCAGTGCGGGACAACGTTTCCCGGCACTGGGTGCTCAGGTGCGGGAGGACGGTGCGGACGGACGACGTCCGGAGGCCTGCCACCCGGTCGTGGTCGGCGCGCAGGCACAGCAGCAGCACGTAGTCCGGCCGGAACGGATGAAAGGCGTTCTCGTTGTGGAACGAGAGCACCACCGATCCTTCGTTCCCCTGGAATTGCTCGTTTCCGCGGACGGGAACCACGTCGTGGACCAAGGCGCCGGACTTTTCCGCGGCGAATGCCATCGGATTTCCGAGACCGCTGGCGAATAAGGTGATCAGTGCGGCTGGGACGGTCGATGCGACCGGGGCCGAGCCGCTCTCCGACGGCGTGTCCGGCAGCGTTTCCTCGTCGACCGGCAATGATCGGATGAGGAATACTCCTTCTCGGCCGGAGTCCCGGCGGAACTGGGAGAGCCGCTTTCGCGGTGCGGCGGGTGTGTCGTGCCAGGCGTCGGCCGCGTTCGTCAACCATTCTCTGGAATTTATTGAATCGACCGACGAGGTCAGGTCTCGGGCAATGCGGTCGAAAGACTTTGCTTCGACGTCGGAAAGGGTTGTCGCGGGTGGCAGTGATTGGCCGGAATGGCCGGAAATCGGCATGGTCGGGCCTCCCCCAGGGCTGGCTCGCGGCTGGTGTTCCCCTGGCGAGCGTATGGACGGAGAAGCGGGAGAGGCCAGGACGTTAGACCAGGCCTGGAACTCGCAGGTCGAGCAGTGCCTACAGGAGATGGTCACGAGTTGCAGTTGACGATGAGCTCTGCCATCTGTCATCGTAAACTTACACGTGACTGACCAGGGGCTTCGCCAGGGAAATGAGAAGGGGATGGCGACCGTGCATAAACGGACATTCACCGTGCGGGCAGCGAGGTGGAGCGCGACGCACCCGTGGCGGGCGATCATCGGCTGGGCCGTGTTCGTGGCGTTGTGCTTCGCGGCCGGCAGCATGATCGGCACACACAGCGCCACCAGCGCCGACTTCCGCGTCGGCGAGGCCGGGAAGATGGAGCAGATCGCCGACGACGGCGGGCTCAACCCGGTCGCGGTCGAGAACGTGCTGATCACTTCGAACCAGGGGCCGCTGGACCGCACTGCCGCCGACGCGGCTGCCGCCCAGGTGACCAATCGGATGCGCGTACTGCCGGAAGTCGCTTCAGTCGCGCCGCCCCAGGCCGCCCCGGACGGGACCGCCGTCATGGTGAAGGTGACCATGAAGGGCGACCAGCGGGACGCGTCTCTCCACGTCGAACCGCTGCTCGCGCAGACCGCGGAGGTGCAAAAAGCGAATCCCGCGCTGCGGGTCGAAGAGACCGGGAAGGGCTCCACCGGCAAGGGGCTCAACGACCAGCGCGGCTCCGACCTCGCGTTGTCGGAGGCGATCACCCTGCCGGTGACGCTCGTGATCCTGCTGCTGGTGTTCGGCTCGGTGCTGGCGGCGGGCGTGCCGGTGCTGCTGGCGATCACGTCGATTGCCGGTGCTACCGGCCTTTACGGCGTGGTCTCGCACATTTTCCCGGATGCCGGGGTCGGCGCTCAGGTCATCTTGATGATGGGCATGGCCGTCGGCGTGGACTACGCGCTGTTCTACCTCAAGCGAGAACGCGAGGAACGCGAGGCGTCCGGAGGACGGATCACTGCCGAACGTGCGATCGAACTGGCCGCGGCCACTTCCGGCCGCGCCGTGGTGATGTCCGGATTCGCCGTCATCGCCTCGACCGCTTGCCTATTCTTCGCCGACGACGTGATCTTCTCGTCGCTGGCCGCGGGCACGGTCATCGTCATCCTGGTCGCGATGGTCAGTTCGCTGACCGTGCTGCCCGCGGTGCTCGCCAAACTCGGGACCAGGGTCGACCGCCGGCTGCGCTGGCGTCGCAAGCGCGACCGGGCCGGCGAGCAGCACCGCCTGTGGACTGCGTTGCTGCGGCCCGCGATGCGCCGTCCCGGGCTGACCTTGCTCCTGTCGGTGGGTGGCATGCTGCTGCTGTCGCTGCCCGCACTGGGGATGAAGCTCGGCGTGCCAGGCGATGACACTTACTCCCGGAGCATTCCCTCGCTGCAGGTTGCCGACCGGGTGAACCAGGCGTTCCCGAGCGAGCGCGCGACCAACTCGATCGCCGTCCACTCCGATACCGCGACACACGAGCAAATCCAGAGCTCGCTGGCGGGCCTGGCCTCGTCGGTGCGGGACAACCCGTTGTTCGCGGGCAATGACAACCCGAACATCGCGGTGTCCGCGGACGGCAAAACCGGCACGCTCTACCTCGGCACGCCGTACAACGTCAGCAGCCCGCAAGCGACAGCGGCTCTGCATCAGCTGCGCGGGCAGTTCGTGCCGGCGGCGTTCGCCGGGCTGCCCGGGGCGCAGTACGCGGTATCCGGGGACGTCGCGCAGAACGAGGACTACGTCCGGCACCAGGACGAGCAATTGCCTTGGGTGCTCGGCTTCGTTCTGCTGGTGTCGTTCTTGATGACCTTGGTGGCGTTCCGTTCGATCGTGATCGCGTTCATCGGCACCGTGCTGACGATGCTGTCGGCGACCGCGGCCTTCGGCCTGCTGGTCCTGGTGTTCCAGGGCCATTGGGCGGAAAATCTGCTCGGATTCGAATCGGTGGGCTTCATCGGATCCCGGGTCCCGTTGTTCCTCGTGGTGATCCTTTTCGGCCTGTCGATGGACTATCAGATCTTCGTCGTCAGCCGGATCCGGGAAGCAGTGCTCGCCGGAGTGCCGACGCGACAGGCGGTTTCGCGCGGCATTGTCGGCTCGGCGAGCGTGGTCACCAGCGCCGCGGTTGTCATGGTGTCGGTCTTCGTGAGCTTCGTGCTGCTGCATCTGCTGGAACTCAAACAGACCGGTTTCGCGCTGGCCACCGGAGTCCTGCTGGACGCCGTGGTCGTCCGGATCCTCATCCTGCCGTCGCTGCTCGCGTTGCTCGGCCGGGCCAGCTGGTGGCCTTCCCGCGCCACGCGTGCGGCGCGGGAGCCGCAGCGGCCCGTCGATCCGCGGACGCAAATCCGGTTGGACCAGCCGAGCCGGTAACCCCTGCCGGCCGGCTCCGACGGCGCGGCGTCCGCGGTTCTCCCCCAGTACCAGCGGACGTCGCGCCCGGAGGCGTGCGGGTATAGGAAAGATATAGCCGTCGTTGAGAGGTTGGCCCAGGAACCGAGACCACTGAGCCAGTCCCTGGTTGGAGACCTGCGATGACGACAACGAACTCGGCCGCGGATACGGACGAGACGCGCCACGCCAAGATCAAGGAAATCGTCTGCGAGATCTTGGAAATCGATCCGGACGAAATGACCGGAACCAGCCTGTTCAAAGAGGACCACGGTGCGGACTCGATGGGAGCCATCGAAATCCTGTCCTCTCTCGAGCGCACCCTCGGGGTCGACATCGACCAGAACGAGCTCGCGCGAATGGTGAACCTGGACAGCGTCGTGGCTGTCGTCGAAGAGGCGAGGAAGGCCCAGTAGCGGCCCGAACCGGCCGGCGACAACCATGGGGAGCTGAAGGTGCCTGAGAACCGAGCACCGCGCAAGGTCGTGATCACCGGCCTCGGCGTGGTCACCAGCATCGGCATCGGAGTCGAGGACTTCGCTGCCGGACTGAGAAACGGACGCAGCGGCGTCAAACCGATCACGTCTTTCGAGACGGCCGGTTATGCGCACGCCAACGGATGCGAGATCACCGGCTTCGATCCGTCCGGCTGGATCGAGAACATCGATCCGGCGGGCATCGGGCGGGCGAGCCAGTTCTCGGCCGCGGCCGCCCGGATGGCGGTGGAGGACGCCGGCCTTCCGCCCGGCGACCTCCGGTCCGGCCGGGTGCTGGTCTCCGTCGGCACCACCGACGGGGAGTCGCGCGATCTCGACAAACTGGCGGTCGATCAATACCGGCACGGGCCGGAGGCATTGGATCCCGTGCTCGCGTTGCGATCCCCAGCCGCACGCCTGGCCACCACTGTCATCCGGGAGCTGGAGCTGGCTGACGTGGAGGCCGTGACCATCCCGACCGCGTGCGCCGCGGGCAATTACGCGATCGGGCACGGGATCGACGCCATCCGGGCGGGCGACGTCGACGTCGCGCTCTGCGGAGGGGTCGACGCCCTCTGCCGCAAGACCTATGCCGGCTTCTACCGGCTCGGGGCGATGGCTCCGGAAACCTGCCAGCCGTTCGATCTCGACCGCAAGGGAATCCTGGTCGGCGAGGGAGCGGGCATCCTCCTGCTGGAGAGCCTCGAATCGGCGGAGGCCCGCGGTGCGCGGATCTACGCCGAACTCCTCGGGTACGGCTTGAACTGCGACGCGCTCAGCCCGGTCCATCCGGACCGGAACAGCCTGGCCCGATGCATGGAGCTGGCACACGCCAACGCCGGCGTGAAGCCGAAGGACATCGACTTCATCTCCGCGCACGGCACCGGCACCAAAGCCAACGACATGACCGAGGTGGGAGCCATCCGCGAGGCGTTCGACGATGATCCGCCGCCGACCATCTCCATCAAGAGCATGCTCGGCCACGCGATGGGCGCGGCCAGTGCGCTCGGTGCGGCGGCGAGTGCGCTGGCGATTACCGAAGGCTTCATTCCTCCGACGATCAACCACGTCCGGACCGATCCGGAGTGCGACGTCGATTGTGTTCCCAACGAAGCGCGGCAGGCAACGGTCAACGTGGTGCAGAACAACGGCCTTGCCTTCGGCGGCAACAACGCCGTGCTGATCGTCGGACGGCATCAGGCCGTCGCATGACGGTCCCGCTTCGCCGTCGTGAGTCCCGAGGTTCGGCGCGGGTCTTGCTGCTGCACGGCCTGGGATGCACGAACAGCATGTGGGACCGGTTCGCTGACCAGCTGGGCGATTCAGTCGAGCTGTGGGACGTCCGGTTGCCGTGGCACGGACTCGACGGCGGCTGGGGCCACGTTGCCGACCAGGCCGCGGCGGTCGTGGACGCCGTCGAGAACGGACCCGGTTTCGACGCGGTCATCGCGCATTCCTTCGCCGCGGGCCTGTTGCTCGAGGCTTTCGCGGCCGACCGGATCGCCCCGAGGCCCGCGGTGCTGGCCAGCGTGTTCTACCGGGCGGAGCCAACGGACTTCACCTGGACGGACATTTCCCGGTATCTCAACGAGTTTCACCTCATCTTCGCCGAGGCGCTGCGCCTCGGCGGCGGTGGCGCGGGAGAGCGACTCGAACGAGCGTGCCGGATCCGGGACCAGATCGGGCCCTACGGCTGGGTCCGGTTCTTCGAGTCGTACCTGCGCACGCCGTTCCTTGACCTGTCCGGCATCCGTGCGCCGCAACTGGTTCTGGCAGGCGACTCCGACATCGCCACCCGCCAGTCGGACAGCCGGGCGCTGGCCGAACTGCTTCCCAGTGGCGGATTCGGGGTGCTCGGCGACTGCGGCCACTTCCCGATGCTGGAGCAACCGGGCGCGTTCGCCCGCGCCGTCCTGGATTTCCTGACGGCATCCGTACTTCCGACAAGTCCTGCCCTGGAGCTGACGTGACCTCGACCCAGATCGCCCCGACCGCACCGGACCACCGCACCGAAACGGTCCTCCGCCCGCGCTACGAAGGTTCCAACATTTGCACGTGGATCGGTTTCAAGCACGTCAGTTACCTGGTCGAGGAAGCTGTTCTCGACCATTTGCGCCAGCGCGGCCACCCGGCGGGCGAACTGTACGAGCGGTTCGGCGTGTGCACCGACCTCACTCGCATCGAGACCCGGATGTGGACCGCGTACCACATCGACGACGTCGCCGTGGCCACTGTGCGCGAGCTTCCCGGAGACGGGCCGGAGCTGCGGTTCTCCGTCGAGATGGTCGCCGACCGGGACCAGCCGGTGAAGACGGTGACAGCCAAGGTGGAGGTGACCCTGCGCGAAGATCCTCGAGGCTTCCCCGCCGAGCCCGCGCCCGCCGAACTGGCGACCAGGCTCGTGCCGCGGCTGGGCATGGACCCCGACCCGGTGCCGTGCGCCGGAGATCCTCTCCCGGAGCTGCTTGCCGGCCAGAACGCCTACGGCTGGAAGTGGCGGATTCCTTACCCGTACTGCCATTTCACCGAGCGGTTGCAGATGTCGGGCTATCTGCGGCTGATGGAGGAGGCGGTCGACCTGTTCCTGGCTGACCGCGGCGTGTCCATCCACACGTTGCTGTCGGAACAGAACTGGATTCCGGTGGTGCCCAGTTCGTCGATCATCGTGCTCGACGAGGTTGGCATGGAAGAGGAGTTGTACACCGTCTTCACCGTGGAGACGGTGTTTAAAAGGCTGACCTACACCGCACGGATGGACACCTATGTCGTGCGGGACGGCGCACTGGTCAAGACCGCGACCGGACGGATCACCCACGGCTACGCGGTCATCGAAAACCGGCGCGATTGGTCGCAGGTCGATTTCGACGACCGGCTGTTGAACGCCTTGGCGGGCAAGGGCGGTGAGAAGTGAACACCGCCGTCGCCTGCCGCACTGACGAACTGGTGCTCTCGGCCTGGTTCACGGTGTCGCCGTTCGGGGTGGGCAAGGAGGTATTCGCCGACGGAATCGCCCACGCCCGCAGCGGAATATCCGAAGTCGACAAAGCGGTTTTCCCGGTGCCTTACGACCGGGCCGGGATGGTTCCCGATTTCACCGCGGCGAAGTACCTGGGCCGCAAGGGGACCCGGCTGATGGACCGGCTCACCGCGCTGGCCGTGACCTCGGTCGGCGGTCTGGTCGAGCAGGCCTCGGCCGAACTGTCGGCGGCGCCCGAGCGGGCCGGACTTGTCCTCGGCACCGGCTGGGCGAGCGTCCAGTCCATTATGGACACGACGAGAGATTCGCTCTCCGGGGAGAAGCCCTACCACGTCGATCCGGCCAAATTCCCGAACACGGTGATGAACAAGGCCGCCGGGCAAAGCGCGATCTGGCACACGATCAAGGGACCGAACACGACGATCAGCGGGGATTGGCTGACGGGGCTCCTCGCGTTGAGCTACGCCGCGCGGCTGTACCGCGGCGGGCACACCGACCGGGTGCTGTGCGGTGCCGTGGAGGAGTATTCGACCCAGCGGGCCTGGCTGGAGTGGCATGCCGGAGCGGCGAGCGGCGAGCGGGCCCACGCGCTCGGCGAAGGCGGCGCGTTCTTTCTTCTGGAGTCTTCGGACGAGGCACGAGCCGCCGGGCGACCGGCGCTCGCTCGTGTGCTGGGCACCAGATTCCGGGCCTTCGGCGCGCCGGACCGGGCTTCCCGGGCGCTCTCCGACTGTGTCCGTTCGGTGCTGGCGGAGACCGGGACCGGCGCGGACCAGGTCCGGCTGGTTTCTCTGTCGGGAGTCGCCAGCACGGTCTCGGCTGCCGAGGAGGAGGCGGTGAACGACGCGCTCGGCGAGAGCGCTGATCGCCGCCGGATCCGTTGCGGGCCGCTCGTCGGCGACACTTCGGCTGTGGCGACCGGGTTCCAGTTGGCCGCGGTGCTGGCTGAGTTGGAGCGGAGCCCGTTCGGGACGGACGACGCCGCCCTGATCACCGCGATCGGCCGGGACGGCACGGTTGGATGCGCTCTTCTTGGCGGTGCCGCATGACAACCGCTTGGCCGGTCGAGGACGTCGAAGAGACGGACGCGATCTTGTCGGCACGCGCTCGGGCGGATGCCGCGAATCCGGTGTTCGGCGGCCACTATCCCGGATTCGCCATTCTGCCGGGCCTCTACCTGGTCGAATACGTCAACGCGACTGTGCGGGCACGCCGGGGACGCGTCCGGGCGGTGGCACTGGACAAGATCAAGTTCCTGCGTCCGGTCTATCCGGGCGACGAGCTGTCGATCCGGGCCGAACTGTCCGAGAGCGACGGCGGACTGCTGGCATGTTCGGCGACCGTCCGGGTCGAGGGAGAGCTGGTCGCCGAAGTCGTCCTGCACTACGCACCTGGGGGCGGATCGTGAACGGAATCCCGAAAATCAAGAGCGTCATCCCGCACCGCTGGCCGATTCTCCTGATAGACCGGGTCGCCGAGGTAGTGCCGGGGCGGCAGCTGACCGCGTACAAGGCCGTGACCGCGGCGGAGCCGTGCTATCAGAGCCTCCCGGACACGGCGGCAGAGGAGGACTACGCGTACCCGGTCGCCTTGCTGCTCGAATCGTGGGCGCAATCGGCGGTCATGCTGGCTTGTTGGGACACCCCGAACCCGGACGTCCTCGGCGGCAAGGTCGAGCTGGCCGCGAGCATCAAGGGAGTCCGGCTTCCCGCTCCGGTCTACCCCGGACAGCTGGTGGAACACCAGGTGGAGCTGCTGCGTCGCGTCGACGACGCCGCGGTGGTCAACGGGCGGAGTTCGGTGGGCGGATCGGTGGTCCTGGAAGTCGGCCAGGCCGTGGTCGCCTTGCGCGACGCGGAAGTGCTGCGGCACCCGACCGAGGCTTCCGCATGAGCGGACGGAAGGCAGCGCTGGTCACCGGGGGTTCGCGCGGCATCGGGCGGAGCGTGGTCAACCGGCTTGCGGAGGACGGATACGACGTGGCGTTCTGCTACCGGGCCGACCACGCTGCCGCCGCGCTCGTGGAGAAGGAAGCGCGGGACCGCGGCGCTTCGGTCTTGGCAGTCCGTGCGGACGTGTCTGATCACGGCGAGGCCAAGAGCCTCGTGCGCCGGGCAGAGGACGAACTCGGCCCGGTCCATGCGGTGGTTTCGGGCGCCGGGATCGTCCGGGACAATCCGCTCGTACTGCTGGGGAAGCAGGACTGGGACGCGGTGTTGCGCACCAATCTGGACGGCACGTACAACGTGTGCGCTCCGGCGGTTTTCGGCATGGTCAAACGCCGCGCGGGAACCGTGGTCACGGTGTCCTCGGTCGCCGGCGTGCACGGCAACGCGACGCAGGCCAACTACTCCGCGGCCAAAGCCGGGATCATCGGATTCACCAAGGCGTTGGCCAAAGAGGTGGGCGCGTACGGAATCCGGGCGAACGTCGTGGCCCCGGGATTCATCGAAACCGACATGACCTCGGGTCTCGCGGCGAAGGCGACCGAGGGGCTCGCCGCGCGGATTCCGCTCGGCCGCTTCGGCAGGCCGGAGGAGGTGGCCGACCTGGTGTCGTTCCTCGTCTCGGACCGGGCGAGCTATGTCACCGGGCAGGTCTTCGGGGTCGACGGCGGACTGGTGATCTGACGGAGGACGGAAAATGGGCACATCCACAACACCGAGGTTCTACTTTTCCCTGCGCAGCCCGTACTCGTGGCTGGCCTATCGCGATCTGCTCGCCTTCCATCGCGACGTCGCGGACTTGATCGAATGGCGGCCGTACTACGAGCCGGACGAGCGCAGCGCCCGGCTCATCGCGGAGTTCGGCGGTGAGCTCCCGTACACCGACATGTCCCGGGCCAAGCATTTGTACATCTTGCAAGACGTTGCCCGGCTCGCCGCCGCACGCGGGGTGCGACCGTCGTGGCCGCTCGACGTCGAACCGGTGTGGGAGGTGCCGCATCTCGGCTACCTTTACGCGGAACGACACGGCAGCGGCAGAGCCTTCGTCGACGCGGTTTATCGCGCACGGTGGGAACAAGGCCGCGACATCTGCGATCGGCGAACCATAGGCGAAATCGGAGCCGCGCTAGATCTGGACTCGGCCGCGGTGGCCAACGCGTGCGACGACGACGAACTTCGCGTCGCCGGCGCACGCGGCATGGCGGACGCGGTCGAGGACGGTGCCTTCGGAGTGCCGTTCTTCGTGCATCGTTTCACTCGTTTCTGGGGCCTGGACCGACTCGAGGAATTCGCTGCCCACGTACGGGCGAAGCGTCCTCCTCGGCAACGATGCACCGAGGTGGTCACCACCGCGGTCGGGCTGGGTCGTTCGCCTGACGACGGGCACGCCGGTGGCTGTGGCTGACCAGCGAGCCGACCCGTGCTGGTCGGGTGGCGAACTCGCTCCGTTCCGGGCCGCCGTGGCGAGGTTCTGCGCCGAGGAACTGGTTCCGCATCAGTCGCGATGGGCGGAGGCCCGGCAGGTCGACCGGACACTGTGGACACTGGCGGGCAAAGCAGGGCTGCTGTGCCTAAGCATTCCGGAGAGCTACGGCGGCGGTGGCGGCACGTTCGCACACGAAGCGGTCCTGGCCGAGGAACAGGCGAGAGCGGGGGACACTGCCTGGGGTTTGAGCGCCCACGGGGTCGTTGCGCACTATGTGCTCGAACACGGTACCGAGGAACAAAAGCAGCGGTGGCTGCCACAACTCGCTTCGGGGGAACTGGTCGGGGCCCTCGCGATATCCGAACCGGGGGCCGGGTCCGATATCCAGGCTGTCGCCGCGACAGCGAGGGTGGAAGGCGATGACTATCTCCTTAACGGTGCCAAGAGCTTTGTCACCAACGGTGTCCAATCGGGGCTTGTCGTCGTGCTGGCCAAGATCGCAGGCGTTCGCCCGTCCTTCTTCGTCGTGGAGACGGAAGGCGTGTCCGGGCTGAGCCGCGGTCGCCCGCTGGACAAGATCGGCAGGCACGGTCAGGACACCTGCGAACTGTTCTTCGACAACGTGCGAATCCCGGCATCGAACCTTCTCGGCGCCGGAGAAGGGCTGGCACTGCGACAGCTGCCCCGGCTGATCTCCCGGGAGCGGTTGCTGCTTGCGGTCTCGTCGGTCTCGGCGATGGAAGCCGCGATCGCCGAGACGGTGCGCTACTGCCGCGATCGCACGGTGTTCGGAAAACCGCTGATCCGCATGCAGAACACCCGGTTCGTCCTGGCCGGATGCGCGGTCAAGGCGGCGGCGAGCCGTGCGCTGCTCGACCGGTGCGTCGAACGCGAACTGGCCGGACGGCTGACGATGTCCGAAGCGGCGACGGTCAAGGTGGAGACGACCGAGCGGCTCGGCGAAGTCGTCGACGAGTGTCTTCAGCTGTTCGGCGGCAACGGGTACACGGCCGGGTACCCGATCGGCCGCGCATGGGCAGACGCCCGGGTCGCGCGGATCTTCGGCGGGACCAGCGAAGTGCTCAAAGAGGTGATCGCGGGAGCACTGTGAAGTGCCATACCTCCGTGGTATGTCCGGCTCGCGAAGATGGTAGTGGGAAGCGGCCCGGCTGGTCGCTAAAGTTCGCTGTGTGGCCTGATTTCGGCCATAGCTGGCGAGTGGGGACTCGCCGGCGGGTGTGCGCGTGCGGTTTCCGCGGCCGGATCCGACAGTTGCCGCCGATGGGGTTGCTTGATTCTGGGGGAGGGCTCTTCAGCCATGCGGGTACAGATTCTCGGCTTGCTGGAAATCGCCGAAGCGGGCCGGTCTTGCCAGGTGGCCTCGGCGAAAGTGCGTGCGGTACTGGCGTTGCTGGCGTTGTCGCCAGGGGTGCCCGTGCCTGCCGCTGTCCTGGTCGAAGAACTCTGGGGCGAAACCAGGATCGGCAACGCACGCAACGCTTTGCAAGCGAACATTACTCGGCTGCGCAAGCAGATCGAGTCGATCACCGACCGCAGGGCGGACGAGATCGTCCGGACGGTGAGCGGCGGCTATCTGCTCGATCTGCCGAAAGACCAGGTGGACGCGCACGTCTTCGTCGACCTGGCGAGGCGCGGAAGCGCCGAGATAACAAGGGATCCGGCGCGATCGGTGGAATTGCTCGAGCGCGCATTGCTGCTGTGGCGCGGTCCCGCGTTTCTCGACGTGCCCGACGGGCAGCGGTGCCTGCTCGAAGCCGCGCACCTTGATGAGCGAAGGCTCACAGCGAGAGAGGACCTGATCACCGCGAAACTCGCCAACGGCGAGGGCAGCGGACTGGTGTCCGAACTGAACCGACTGGCCGCGGAGTACCCGGAGCGCGAACGGTTCAGCGAACAGCTGATGCTGGCCTTGTACCGAAACGGCAGACAGACGGAAGCGCTGGACGTTTTTCATGACACCCGCAGACGGCTGGTCGCGGAAATGGGACTCGAGCCCGGCAGGGGAATGCGCCGGATCTACGAGGCCATTCTCGTCCAAGACGCGGTTCTCGGCTAGGGGATGGCCGTGGAGTACCGCATTCTGGGGCCGGTCGGGATCGGCGACGGGAACCGGGAAATCCCGGTGGACGGAGTAAAACTGCGCACCGTGCTCGCGGCGCTGCTGCTGTCCGGGGGACGAGTGACGTCCGACGGGCAGATGAGCGATCTGTTGTGGGGGCAACGACCACCCGCGACGTCGAGCGCCCAGATCTGGACCTATATTTCGCGTTTGCGCAAACTGCTCGGACAGGGCGCGACCATTGTGCGCCGAACCCCGGGCTACCTCCTCGACATCGGGCAGGAAGGCGCTTTCGACTACGCCGAGTTCGAGGCGGACGTGGAACGCGGCCGGACGGCTGCGGCTGCCGGCAGCCACGACGAAGCGTCGGCGTGCCTGCGTGCGGCCCTGATGCGTTGGCGGGGGCCCGCTCTGTCCAACGTCTCCGAGCACCTGTTCACCGCGGAAGCAGGCAGGCTCGAGGAGGCGAAGGCCACGGCCGCCGAAGATCTGATGGACGCGGACTTGATGCTGGGCAGGTATGCGCAAATCCTTCCCGAACTCACCCGGCTCGTTCGGCAGTATCCGTTGCGGGAACGGTTCCGGGCGCAGTCGATGGTGGTGCTGTACCGGCTTGATCGGCAGGCCGAAGCGCTCGCGTTGTTCGACGAGGGCAGACGGAAGCTGGCCGAGGAACTCGGGATCGATCCGGGCGGCCTGCTGCGCGGCGTGCACCAGGCGATCCTTGCCGGGGCCGGTGAGCTCCCGTGGCCTGCCAGGGACCATCGGCAGATCCGATGGTCCTCGTCCGCCGCGATCTTGTCCTGAATCCGCGGCGGGCGACGGACCGGCACTCCTTTCGCCGGTCATGGCCGGATGAGCGGTTCTCGCGAAAGGCCGAGCCGACGGAACACCGCGCTTCCCAGAACGGTAGCGGGGTCGTCGAGGTCGAACGGGAGGTCGAAGTGGTTGCGGTGCGCCACGACGAATTCTTCGACCGATGACGCACGGGGAGCGGCACAGCGGACGAGGTCGTCGTGCTGCCGGGCGAACTCGTCCGTTTCGGCTTCTCCTCGCGCAACGATCAGCTGAGGGAGTCGGTCCGGCAGGTGCAGGAGCGGACTCAGCTCCGCGGCCTGCGCCGGCGTCAGGCCGACGTTGTCGTTGACATAAGTCCGCTGCAGCGGCCGGAGATCGTAGACTCCGGAGAGGAGGATGGCCGAGGAGAACACATCGGCCGGATGACTGCCGTCCGGCAGCCATCCGGTTTGCAGCGCCGCGGCGACCAAGCAGGCTCCGGCGCAGTGTCCGGCGAGGTGGATCCGCCGAGGCGAGAAGCCGAGTTCGGCCGCATGCGCGATCAGCCACCACAATCCGCGGCGCACTTGCCCGACGATCTCGCTCAGCTGGTATTCGGGAGCAAGACCGTACCCGACGGCGGCATATGAAGCACCGCTCAGTCCTTCCGCCGGAAAGACCGATTCGTCCTTGCTCAGCTCCTGCCAGTAGCCGCCGTGCACGAAGACCAGGAGCG
This sequence comes from Amycolatopsis sp. NPDC003676, assembly GCF_053587275.1. NCBI lineage: Bacteria > Bacillati > Actinomycetota > Actinomycetes > Pseudonocardiales > Pseudonocardiaceae > Amycolatopsis > Amycolatopsis sp. NPDC003676. Next base: position 55,349 of record NZ_JBSFNS010000016.1, on the reverse strand, counting down.
GAGCGTCCGGCTGGTCCGCGGCGAACAAGTCGAGTGCCTCGCGTGGTTCGGGTCCGTATCGCAGCTGCGAGTGCCCTGGGCGCGCGGCCCGGGCGCGCGCGCTGCGGACGGCGTACTCGGTGAGGATCTCTCGCATGTTCGCGGTCCGGGTGCTGGGCGAGTACTGGTTGTCGAGTTCCGTTCGGCTGTATCCGCGATATCGAAAGCCCACGCGACGCTCCTTGAATTCACCCGTGCGCGCGGGCGGTCCACAGTTCAGGGAAGAACCGGTGTTCGGCGACGCCTGCGAGCCAGGCCACGCCTGAGGTTCCCCCGCTGCCTGGCTTGCCTCCGATAATGCGCTCGACAGCCAGCAGATGGGTGTAGCGCCATCGCGCGTGCTGGTAGCTCAGGTCGGTCAGAGCTTCAGCCAGCAAGTGGAGTTCGCGGTGCGCCTCAGGGCTGTGGCAGACTTCGGCCCAAGCTCGTTCGACGGACGGATGCGGCTGGTACGGCTCCGCGTAGTTCCGCACGGAGCATTTTTCCGGAATAAAGTCGAAGCGCCTGCGCAGTAACGAGATCGCGGCGTCGTACACGCTCGGCGCGCGCAGTGCGGCATCGACTTGTCGGTACACCCAGGCAACACTCCGGTGCGCCTCGGCGAGACCTGGATCTTTGCGACCGAGCACGAACTCGAGCTGCCGGTACATGAAGGACTGAAGTCCGGACGCGTCGCCCAGCCGGTCCCGGAACCCCGCGAACTCGGCGGGGCTGATCGCGCTGACTGGTTCCCAGGCTGCGACGAGGAGGCGCTGGCTGCGCTCGATCCGGCGCAGCTGCCGGAGAGCGTCGCCGATCCGGTCGGCGAACAGCAGGTCCCTGGTGCGGCCGAGGTCGGTGAACAACAGCTTGAACAGCAGTTCCTGGATCTGTCCGACGGTCAGGAATGTCAGTTCGGCGGATTCGGCCGAACGCGGATGCTGCTGGCCGAGCAGGACGTCGACATTGTGATAGTCGATATAGGCGGTGCTTTCGGGCCGGGCGCTGCCGACTCCGAAATCCAGGAGCGGACCTCCGCCGGTTTTCGAAGCCTTTGCCGCCCGTTCCTCGTCGGTCAACGGCACGTAGGCACGAGGACCGCTTGTTGTTCGCTCGCCTGCCACGATTTTAATCGTCTCCAGCATCCCTGACACAACACTGACTTCCTGCTGACTGCGCACATCGAGGCTGCGTCCGGGACGGCAATCCCAGCGTCCGTCGTGACGCTGGCGGCACCATTGCCGCCGCTCTGATATTCGGCGGGTGGCTAGATTGGCCAGTTCCGAGCGTAAACAGTGTCGAGATAGCGCTCGCCGAGATCCGGGGCGATGGCGACAGCGGTCAGGTCTCGCGCGTGCGCGTTGCGAGCCAACCAGGCACGTGCTCCGCTGATCACAGTTCCGGTTGACCCGCCGAACAGAAAACCTTGCGCGGCAAGCGATCGGCACTCGCGGACGGTATCGGCTTCGGAGATGAACAGGACCTCGTCGACGAACGACTCGTCGAGCAGCGCGGGTCGCACCCCGGCCCCGATGCCGGGGATCAGCCGGGATCCGGCGGGCCCGCCGAAGACGACCGACCCCTCGGCATCGACGGCCACGATCCGGCTGGACGGCTTGACCTCCCGCAGATACCGCGCGCATCCCATCAAGGTGCCGGTCGTCCCCGTGCCGACGAACAGTACGTCCAATTCCGGGAAGCTCTTGATGATCTCGGGGCCTGTTGTCTGGTAATGCGCCAGCCAGTTCGCCTCGTTGGCGTACTGGTTGAGCCAGACATATCCGGTGCCCGCGGCGCACAACTCGGCGACGCGGGCGAGCCGAGCGCCGAGGAAACCGCTGTCGGGGTGCGGCCGGTCGATCACCTCGACATCGGCGCCGAGCGCGCGCATCAGCCTGATCGCCGCGTTGTTGCACCGGAGGTCGGTCACACAGGTGAAGCGGTAGCCCCTGCTCAACGCAAGCAGGCTCAAGGCGATGCCGAGATTGCCCGACGAACTTTCGACGATGGCGGCCCCCGGGGACAACAGACGGTCGCGCTCGGCCGCCGCGATCATCTCGGCCGCGGCTTTCAGCTTCACCGATCCGGCGAAGTTGAGTCCTTCGACCTTGAGGTACAGCGCTATGTCCGGTCGCAGGTCGACAAACAGGTCGGGGACGTTGAACTCGTGCGGTTGGCTGATCACGGGCATGTCGAGAGATTCCGTCCCCGATAGTTCCGTGCGTCTGCCGCGGGTTCCGCCAGAGACACGGAAGGCTCTGCGAGCAAGCAGCGGTCGGCATCGTCGACGACGCCGTGCCATTCGGAGAAGACCTTCCCGGGCAGATCGGCGGTGGCTCCGCCAGGACGTTTGGACTGAGCCGAATCCAGATCGCGCGGTCCGATTTCTTCGACAGGCCATCCAGCCCAAGCCGGACGACTTTGCGCGCAGCGGCCGACCCGCGTGCCGCTTGAGGCCGGGTTCAGCGCTCGCGATGAGGGGCCGAGGCGCAGCGGTTCGTCTCGTCGCAGCTGACTGTGCCGGTCGTGCACAGTGTGCTGAGCCATGAGGACATGCTCACGGCCGAAGCTGACGAAGTGCTGACCGGAAGCTGACTACTTGTCTGTCATCGCGGGCAGCGGTCCCGGTTCGGCCAGCATGCGCCGGGCCGCGGCGAGCGGGTCCGCGGGCTTTCCGAGCATTGTGCGGGCGATCTTGAGATGCAGTTTGGCGGTGCCGATGACCAGATACACAGTCGCTGTCGAGAGCAGGAAAGCGCCTGCGGCGACAAGCAACGCGCTGGCTAGGTCGCCGATCCACACGCCATTGGAGCCGTTGCCGATCAGACCGTGCGCGGTGTCGCCGCTGCCCAGGTGCTGAGGGACGGCCCAGTACCACAGCGGAACAGTGATCAGGCCGATCGTGGTGAGCCAGATCAGCAGCGTGGCGCTGTCCAGCAGCAGAAGAACCGGGTAGAGCAGGATGAGATAAACGCAGTCGCGCAGGGTCGCCGGGTCGGTCCAGCGGGTCTTCATCTGCGTGAAGACGCCGCTGCCGTGGACGATCCGGTAGTGCCCGTCGATGCGAGAGGCGACAAGGGCGGTCCGGGCGCGTTCGATTTCCGCGCAGCCGCGGACGATTCCGGCCGCACCGACCAACAGCGGCAGGCCGAGCCAGGTGATGTTCGCGGCGTAGGCGACGACCACCACGACTGTCGCCGCGCAGAACAGGAACGTGCCCACCGGCAGATAGCTGAGCAGGTAGGCGGTGGCCGTCCACGGGCTGGCCGAAAAGAGGGTGCGGAACGGATTGCGGTGCGTTCGCAACCGGTCCGCCGTCGGGGTCACCCCACGCTCCGGAGGAGGTTCTCGACCTCCGACAGCCTGTCGTCGAGCTGCGTCAGCCGGGTCTCGATCGCCTGCTGATTGGCGATCGCCTGCTGCGCGAGTTTGCGATACCCGGCCAGTGCCACCGCATCGGCCCGGTGTCGTTGCAACCGGAAGTAAGACACCACGCTCGCGGTGACTCCCCCGATGGACACCAGCACGATGGCGAGGGCTGTCAACCCGCCGCTCATGTGCTCACCCCCTTCACCTCGTCCGATCCTTCCGGCATTCCGCTGTTCTGTTCATCCTCGGCCAACGCGGCGACGATGGTGCCCACGTCGAGGGTCAGCTCGAAGGGCGTGATCTCGAAGTACTTCATCGCTTTGCCGTCTTCGGACAGTTCGAGACTGCCGGTGACGAGGGCGGCCTTCTGCAGACGTTCGAGATGCATGTAGAGCAGCGGGCGGGACAGCTCGAGCCGACGGGCCAGCTCGCTGACGTGCACGCGGCCCTTCGCCAGCTCCGCGATGATGCGCAGCCGCTGGGTGTGCCCGATCGCCGCGAGCACGGTGAGGAGCTCTTCGCTGGTCAGGTTCCACCCCCTCGTTTGAGCTGTCAGTCTAGACTGACAGGTGAAAAGTATCAGTGTCAAATTGGCCGCGGCCTGCGGATTGCCGCAGGTGGACAGTACGTGACGGCGTTCGTGCACTGTGCGCTGCAGGGGTGGCGGCGTCCGAAGGCTCGGGGAAATGTCCAGTTGCCGGCCGTGAACGGTTGACATGCGGCGCGAACTGCTCATGCCGAACGGCGGCGGAACGGCTGCGGGCTCCTGACCGTGGTGCTGCCGTTCCTGGCCGCCGGGAACTCAACTCAGGCCGGTGCCGGAAGGAACCGCATCGCGGACTCGACCGCGATCTGGATTCTCCCGTGCACCCGCGGATTCAACAGTGCGGTCCCGTCAAAATCCCCGCTGGAAGCGAAAATCCCGACCGGCAGCGTCAGGGCCTGGAAGAACCCGAACAACGGCCGCAGCGCGTGCTCCAGCACCAGTGCGTGGTGGTCGCCCCCGCCAGTAGCTGCCAGCAGGACGGGTTTGTCGACCAAGGCGTACTGGTCGACAAGATCGAAGAACTGCTTGAACATCCCGGGATACGAGCCGCGGAACACCGGCGTCGCCGCGATCAGCAGGTCGGCCCCTTCGGCGCTTCGCAGGGCGGCCTCGACGTCCGGCGGCACGCCCGTGCGCTCGATCGTTCCGGCTAGCCCCAACCGGTACACGTCGATCCGGGTCGCCGAGACCGGGAGCAGCCCGCCGAGGGTTTCCAGGATGACGTCCACCAGCCCCACCGTCTTGGACGGCCGGCTCGGGCTTCCGTTCACGACCGCCACCCGCAGTTCGCTCACGACGCGATCTCCCGTCGCACGACCGGGGCGACCTCGGTGCCTAGCCGTTCGATCGCTTCCAGGTGTGCTTTCTGCGGCATCCCGCCGAAGCCGAGTTGAACCAAGACCCGGTTCAGGTTGTAAAACTCGTGATAGGCAAGCAGTTTCTCGATCAGCTCCGCCGAACTTCCCACCAGCAGTCCTGACCCGGGCGAGGCCTGTGCGTCGAAGGCGGACCGGGACAGCAGCATCCCTTCGCCGCGCTGATGGTTGTTCTCCAGCATGCCCTGCGCGAAGTACGGATACATGGTCTCGCGCGCTTCCTGGCTGGTGCGCCCGACATATCCGTGCACGTTGATGCTGATCGACGTCGGATCGTGCCCGGCCTCCCGCGCCGCCTGCCGGTAGAGGGCGGCGGTCTGCTCATGCTGGGTCAACGGTCCCAGCAGCAACGCCATCGCCATCGGCAGTCCGCGCCGTCCGGTGCTGATCGCTGACGCCGCGGACCCGCCGACGCCTACCCAGATCGGCAAGCCGTCTGCGCGCGGCGCGATGTCGGCGTCATCGAGCGGTGCGCGGAACTTTCCCTTCCAGGTCAACGGATTCTGCTCGCGGATCGACAGGAGGAGGTCGAGCTTTTCGCGGAAGAGATCGGCGTAATCGGCGAGGTCGTAGCCGAAGAGCGGAAAAGACTCGGTGTACGAGCCGCGGCCCGCGATGATCTCGGCGCGGCCCGCGGACAGCAGATCAATGGTCGCGAACTGCTCCCACACCCGCACCGGGTCCTCGGAGCTCAGCACGGTCACCGCGCTGGTCAGCCGGATCCGTTCGGTGCGCTCGGCCGCCGCGGCGAGCAGGATCGTGGGCGCGGACCCGACGAAATCGCTGCGGTGGTGTTCGCCGACGCCGAAGACGTCCAGTCCGACCTCATCGGCGAGTTGTGCCTGCTCGATCGTCTCGCGCGTCCGCTGCCGCGGCGAGGGGAGCGTCCTGGAAACCGGGTCCTTGGTGAGTTCTCCGAAGGTCAGGATGCCGATTTCGAACGGCCGCGCATCAGCGGCGGTCTGCGGTTCAGCCATGGTCGGTGCTCCTTTCCGACGCCCGGCCACACGCTGCGGCCGAGCCTGCCGGAATTAACCTGTCTGCGCAGGCAACTATTTCCAGCGGTGGCTGTGATCACCCGTTTGCCGGGCCCGGACTACGGTGTCGCCATGGCGAGCGACGGGCTGCGAGACCTCGAACAGGAGGCGTGGAGCGGGTTCCTCTTCACGCACGAGCGGCTGTGGCGCGCGCTGGCGGACGGGCTCGCGCCGCTCAACGTGAGCATGGCGGAGTACAGCGTGCTGGCCCTGTTGGCCCAAGCCGGCGACGCGGGCATGCGGATGACCGACCTCGCGCAGCGCCGCCTGATGTCCACCGGCGGCTTCACCCGGCTGGCTGACCGGCTGGTCAGCCGCGGACTGATCGAACGCCGCCAATCGGCGGTAGACGCCCGCAGCTTTGACGCCGTGTTGACCCCGCAGGGCCGCGCGCTGATCCGCAAAGCCCGCCGCCGGCACCACGAAGACCTGCGGACGCTGTTCTTCGACCGGCTGGACGACGAGCAGCTGCGCCTTCTGGCGGGCATCTGGCGGACTCTCGAGGACACCTGAGCCTCCCCAAGCCGGGGGAAATGTCCGATTCTCGACCATGGACGGTTGTTGCCCGGTCACGAACTGCTCATGCTGAACAGCTATTCGGCACGAGCAGGGGAAGCCAGATGCAGCAGCAGAGCTTGGCGGTCCGGTGGTCGTCGCGAACAGTCCGGTCCGGTCCGTTTCACCGCGCGTTGTCCGAGGCTGTCGACCGGCGCGGGCTGTCCCTTTCGCGGCTTCGCGCGCACCTCGCCGCGCACGGGGTTTCGGTCGCCGAGTCCACGCTGAGTTACTGGCAGCGCGGGCTGCGCAGTCCGTCCGCGCCGCGGTCGCTCGACGTCGTGCGCGCTCTGGAGTCGGTGCTGAACCTGCCGCCGGACAGCCTGGTCGTGCTGATCGGGCCGCACCGGACCACCGACGCCGATCGCAGGCCCTCGCTGCCGGAACTCCAGCAGAGCTGGGCGGAAACGTTCGCGCTGCGCGACGAGCTGAGCGGAACGCCCGGCGTCGAGGAGAACGCGGACCTCGACGTCGCGACGGTCGTCGACGTGCTGACCCTCGGCGCGCAGGGCCGGACCGAGGAGATCTCGTCGACCATGGTGGTGCGGGCCCGAAGATCCGGGCCGGACAGTTTCCTGGTCACGCACCAGGACGAGGAAGGCAGCGATGTCACCGCGACGGAGATCATCGCGGTCGACGGCTGCCGGGTCGGGCGGGTGCGGCGCAGCATGCGGTCGGCGGGAATGGTGTTCGAGGTGCTTTTCGACCGCGGCCTCGCCGAGGGGGAGACGCACACGTTCGGCTTCACGCTGCGTCCCTCCGCCTCGGTCCGGCCGGGGAGTTTCCACCGGGTCGTGCGCTCCCGCATGTCGGCGTACCTGCTGCGGCTGCGCTTCGACCCGGCCGCGCTGCCCGCGCGCTGCCTGCGGACCGTCCGGCCGAGGGAAGACCTGGAGCTGCTGGTCCGCGAGCCGCTGTTCTGCGGGCCGGGGAACACGGTCAGCGCCTACTTCGAGGAACTCGGCGTAGGCATCGCCGGAGTCGATCTCATTTGGGACTGATCCGGCGTTTCGTCCAGCGCCACAACAGGAACGCGCCGCCCGCCGCCACCGCGGAGCCGAACACGATCAGCCCGACGGTCAGCGAACCGGCCGGTCCGGTGTCGCGCTGGAGGGTCTGCTTGAACCCGATGCCGCCGCCGCGCTGGTAATCGGAACCGGGCAGTTTGTCGGCGTAGCGGGAGTGCACCTGCTGCTCGTAATCGGCGATCGGCGTGAACTGGCCGACCGGCGACTGGGGAAGGCTGGCCTGCAGGAGCACGACGCCGTCGCGGCCGAGGTCGTACCAGCCGTTGATCTGCGGTTCGTTCAGCAGCACCGAACCCGGGCGCAGCCGGGCGCTGAGCGTCTCCTCGTCGTTGCCGGACAACACGTTCCCGACCGACCAGCCGCTCGGCGCGGCGCGGTCGGGCGCGGCGCGGAGGGTGGCTTTCGCGCCGGTGGCCGCGGTGGCCGTGACCGCGATCGACCGCAGCACCCCGGCCGGTGCTCCCGGCTTCGCCGCGACGAAATCGGGATTGAGCGTGTAGACCGGGATTCCCTTGTGCCCGACCGTGATCCGGCCGGGTTCGCCGTGGCCGACCTGCCGGAAGTTCGACGTGGCGAAACTGATCGCACGCGCCGTTTCCGCGGCTTTGACCGCGGCCGCGACGTCCTGCTCCGACGGCGGCGCGACCCACGAGGCCCCGGCGGCCTCGGCGGGACCGGCGGACAGGAGCGCCGCGACCGCGATCGCCGCGCCGGCGGCGAACTTCCGGCAGATCTCACCCATGGCGGCTCGTCAGCCCTTCTTGATGTTGACGATGGTGTCGTTCCAGGTGAACTGGGCGTTGCTCTGGTACTGGGTGTAGTCCCAGGTCTGGTACCGCTCGTAGCTCGGCCACGGGTCGCCGACCATGATCGAGTTGTTCGCGCTGTCGTATCCGTAGATCACCTCGGCGTGGCCGCCGCCGGAGGTCCAGTAGATGCCGGTCAGGTTCAGGATTCCGGAGTTGACCTGGTTCTGGACCGAGTCGTAGCTGATCGGTCCGTTCGCGCTCTCGGCGTTGAACCCGGTGCCGATGAAGCCCTGCACGATCTCCGAGATCTGCCCGCCTTCGTTGGGGCAGTACCCGGACTGGGTGCCCTTGCCCGCCGCGCAGAAATCGGCCTGCGAGGCGGTGCCGCCCTGCGACTGCTCGATGCTGGAGCCGTCCGCGGCCCAGCACCACTGGTCGTTTTCCTGCACCTGCTGGTTGTACGTGAGCTGCTTCGATGCGGGCAGCGCGGCGCGGTTCAGGTGTGCGCCGAGCGGCTGGACTTCGACCACCTTCGTGTGGGTGGCGGTCTTGATGAGGCCGTTCGGCTGCCCGGCGTCGTTGGTCGACTGGGCCAGCGCGGTGCCCGGCAGCAGCGCCACGGCAAGCGCGGCTGCCCCGGTCGCCACCGTAATCCGGACTGTCCGCCGGGTGGGTCGGTAATCCATCGAATCTCCTTGTGCCAGACGGGGAAGGGAGCTTGCCGGGGTGACCCGGCCGAGCATCACTGTGTGCTCGCCCACTCCCGCAGAGCAACGGCTCCGGCACGCGGTGTGAGTGTTCACATCCGGTTCTGCGGGGAAACGACTGGCACCGCCGCGGTTTCGCGCATCGCGGCGACAGGTAATTCGCAATATTCACAGCGCGTTCACAACCGATGAATCGCGCTGGAGGGACTTTGGTCCACAAGGGACCCGGGGTTACGGCAGGCTTCGCCGCAACGCGTCCCGGAGCAAGTCCGGGGACGTCGATTCCGGGTGCAGCACCGCTTGCATGGTCAATCCGTCGAGCAGCGCGGAAAGCCGGACCGACTCGACGGTCAGGTCCAGTTCCTCCGGCAGCCTGCCGAGCGCGACGGCCTCGCGCAGGATCCGGGTGATCAGGTCGCGCAGGTACTGGTGCTGGGCGTCGGCGCTCGCGCGGAACGCTGGACGGGTGCGGGCGGCGACGGCGAACGCCAGCCAGGCGACCGCCTCGTCCCGGCGGTCGTCGTCGAGTGGGAGGAATTCGGCGAGCAGGTCTTCGACCAGCGTGCGGCGATCGGTATCGGCCTTGAGGAGCCGGTCCGCGCGGACCGCGACGCGCTCGCCGATCCGGCGGCCGAGCTGGTCCATGGTGAAGATCATCATCGCCTCGTGGTCGGCGAAGTAATGCCGGATCGACCCGATCGCGAGGCCTGCTTCCTTGGCCACGTTGCCGAGCGTCGCGGCCTCGACGCCGCCGCGGCGGACCACCCGGACCACGGCTTCGCTGACGGCCGTCCGACGGTCTTCCGGCACCACGATCTTCGGCATGGTTGCGTTTATAGCACGGCGGTGCCACGCTGTATTTAGCAAGTTCATGCTAAATAAGAGGATGACTGGGGCTCGTGCGCGCCTATGCCGGTTCTCACCGGCATAAACACGCACGAGGTCCGGCGAAGGGGGAGCTGCGATGAGCGGGTGGGTGCTGGGGAGCTTGGTCGTCGGTGTCGTGGTGATGCTGGTGTTCCGGATGCTCGGGGAGCCGTTGAACTGGCGCGACACGGTCGCGCCGCCGGTAGTGCTGATCGCGATCGGCGTCGCGGGGGTGGTCGGGTTCAAGGGGCTGACCAGCGCTGACGTGTGGTGGATCGTCGGCAGCTGCGTGGTCGGTCTCGGCTTCGGCGCGGCGCGCGGGGCGACGATCCGGCTGTATGCGAAGAAAGGCGAGCTGTGGCAGCGCTATCGCAAGTCGAGCCTCGCGCTGTTCGTGCTCGGCGTGGCCGTGTCGCTCGGATTCACTGTGCTGGCAGTGAAATTCGGCATGCACGAACAGGCGAGGCCCTATCAGCTCGCGATCGGCATCAGCTTCGCGGGAGAAGCGCTGGTGCTGATCCCGCGCGGGCTGCGGTCGGACGTGCCGTTCGCTAAGGACAAGGAACGGCCATGGGGCAAGCTGCTGTCCCGGGTTCGCTGACGGCTCAGGACAATTCGGCCTGCCGTCGCCGCAGCTCGTCGATGACCTGGTCGAACACTGCGCGGTGGGCTTCGAGCCGGTCGAGCGTCAGGCTGATCGATTCCCGCACCTGCTCGACGTCCTCGGCGGCGATCTCGACGTGGTCCGCTCGTTGGGCAGTTGTCGTCCCGACGGTCAGCGGGCAGTCGGCTCGGGGGAGAAACCGTCCTTGCGGTTCCCGGTCGAGCCAGGACGCCATGTCCCGCATCTCGTCCTCGAGCCGCACCGTCCACGACTGCCTCCGCCGCGCCTCCCGTCCCGGATCGCGGCGTTCCCATCCCGCGATGACCATGTCCTCGATGGCACCGGCCGCGGCGCGGCACGCGACTTCCAAGCGGGGCAACGGATCCAGTCCGACCGCGGAGATCTCCTCCAGGATCGGTTCGCCCGCGGTCCACGCCCCGTCGACGGTGTGGGTTTCGGCGACGTCGTGCGCGGTGGCCAGCAGTGCGCTGATCGCCTCGCGCACCTTCTCCACGTCGGCGGGGTCCAGGTCTTCGTCGCCGAGGCGGTGCGGTGATCCGGTGCGCGGCGGGCGTTCCCCGGCCGGCCAGGAACGTTTCCCGCCGCGCCGCCGGTAGTGCTGCTGCATCGCCTGTTTGGACCGGTTCCCGTACTCCGCCCCCAGCTGTTCCCAGGTCCAGCCGCGGTCGAGAACCGATTCGATCAGCGTGACCTCCGCCCGGTCCAGGTCGCCGCGGACGTCCGGGACCAGGTGCAGTGCCCCTGCCGCGTCCTCGGCGCTGAGGTCTTCGCCGGGCTGGCGTCCGGATCTCGCCGTGCGCACCAGTTCGTCGAGGAAGGGGTTTCTGCGTTGCCGGAAGTATCGGGCGGCCATTTCCTGCACGGAGTCTGCCATGAGTGTCAACGTATACGTTGACGTGCGCACGCGTCAACTGATCTGTTGACGCGTGCAGTTTTACCAGGTCACGGGCAGTTCGTGGACGCCGTAGATGTTCATGCCGGTCCGCAGCGGGATCTCCTCCGGCGGGACCGCGAGCGCGAGCGTCGGGAAGCGGCGCAGCAGTCCGGCGAACCCGGCGCGCATTTCGATCCGGGCGAGCTGCTGGCCGAGGCATTGGTGCACGCCGTGCCCGAACGACAGATGGGTACGCGCTTTCCGCTCGACATCGAGGTCGTCGCCGTCGGGAAAATGCGAGGGATCGCGATTGGCCGCCGCCATCGAAATGAGCACGGTCGATCCCTTGCTGATCTTTTCGCCGCCGAGTTCGAGGTCTTCGGCCGCGTACCGGAACAGGACGTCGACCACTGCGAGATAGCGCAGCAGTTCCTCGACCGCGCCGGGAATCAGGTCCGGATCGGCGCGCAGTGCCGCGAGTTGCGCCGGGTTCTCCAGCAACGCGAAAGTCCCGAGCGCCAACATGTTCGCCGTCGTTTCGTGCCCGGCGAGCAGCAGCAGGAACCCGATGCCGACGAGTTCCTCGATGCTGAGATCTTCGTCGCGGGCCAGGTCGGAGAGGATGTCCGCCCCGGGTTCCGCGCGCTTGCTCACCGCGAGTTCGGCGAGGTACGACGAGATCGCCGTCCAGGCGGCCATCTTGTCCTCGATGCTCTGGTCCCGGAGCATGATCTGCGAGGAATTCTTCTGGAACATTTCCCGGTCCGCGTACGGCACCCCGAGCATTTCGCAGATCACCAGCGACGGCACCGGAAGCGCGAATTCCGTCACCAAATCGACCGGTTTAGGGCAGTCCGCGAGGTGATCCAGCTGTTGTTCGGCGATTTCGGTGATGCGTTCCTCGAGCCGTTTCATCCGGTTGACGGTGAACGTGCCGGTGAGCTTCTTGCGCAGCCGGCCGTGGTCCGGCGGGTCCATGGTGATGAACAGGCCAGGCGTTTGCGGCGACGGTTCGAAGTCCTCCTGCGCTTCCGGCATGCTCGGCGTCTCGTAGGGAACGTGGACCGGGCCGAGGTCTTGGCGCGAGCTGAACCGCGGGTCGGCCAGCGCCTGGCGGACCGCGTCGTAGCCGGTGACCAGCCAGCCGTCGTGCCCGTCCGGGAACTTCAGCGGGCTCACCGGCCGGGACTCCCGCAGCCGGGTGATGGCGGACGGAGGGGCGAACGGGCCTGCGTCGCGCTCGAGCGGCAGGCCGGGTGGGCGTGTCATCGAAATCCCCCTCTGTGTGGTGGTGCGACCAAGGGTCACCGCGGCGGCTGACATTCCGCTGATATGGGGGTGCGTGGCCTGCCAGCTTCTCTGGATTACGATTCGGGCATGCCGGATACGCAGTACGAAGACCTGCTTCAGCGCGTGCTCGACACCGGAGCCAAGAAGGGGGACCGCACCGGTACGGGCACCCGGTCGATTTTCGGGCACCAGCTGCGCTACCGGCTGGCCGACGGATTCCCGCTGATCACCACGAAAAAGGTGCACTTCCGCTCGATCGCGTACGAACTGCTGTGGTTCCTGCGCGGCGACTCGAACGTCAACTGGCTGCGTGACCACGGCGTCACAATCTGGGACGAGTGGGCCGCCGAGGACGGCGACCTCGGTCCGGTGTACGGCGTACAATGGCGCTCCTGGCCGACGCCCGACGGTGGACACGTCGACCAGATCAGCGAGGTGCTGAGCACCCTGAAGGAGAACCCGGATTCCCGGCGGATCATCGTCTCGGCATGGAACGTCGGAGATATCCCGCAGATGGCGCTCCCGCCGTGCCACGCGTTCTTCCAGTTCTACGTGGCCGAGGGCGAACTGTCCTGCCAGCTGTACCAGCGCAGCGCGGACCTGTTCCTCGGCGTCCCGTTCAACATCGCGAGCTACGCCCTGCTAACGCACATGATCGCCGAACGGGTGGGCCTGCGCGTCGGCGAATTCATATGGACCGGCGGAGACTGCCATATCTACGACAACCACGTCGACCAGGTGTATAAGCAACTCTCTCGGGACGCGCGAGCGTTCCCGTCACTGAGGCTGAAGCCGGTGGAGAGCCTGTTCGACTACCGATACGAGGACATCGTGCTGGAGGGCTACGACCCGCATCCCGGCATCAAGGCTCCGGTGGCCGTCTGATGATCGGACTCATCTGGGCGCAGTCGGCGAACCGCGTCATCGGCCGGGACAACGCGTTGCCGTGGCACATCCCGGAGGACATGAAGCACTTCCGCACGGTGACCGCGGGCGCGACCGTGCTGATGGGTCGGCGTACGTGGGAGTCGCTGCCGGAGCGCGTCCGGCCGTTGCCCGGACGGCGCAACCTGGTGGTGTCGCGCACGCCCCAAGACGGCGCGGAGACGTTCCCCAGCCTGGAGCAAGCGTTTGCGGCCGCCGACGGGGATGTGTGGGTGATGGGCGGCGCGCGGATTTACCAGGAGTCGCTGCCGTTCGCGGACCGGATCGAGGTGACCGAACTCCGCGAGTCCTTCGAGGGCGACGTCTACGCGCCGGAGATCGGCCGGGAGCCGGACACCGTCGGGGAGTGGCAGGAGTCGAAGAACGGGCTGCACTTCCGGCACCTGAGCTGGGGTTCCTAGCGGACCGCAGGCCAGACGGTGAGCGTGTCCGCGTCGAGCGTCGCGACCGGCCCGAGCGGGACCGACAGCGGGGCGGTGCCGTGGCCGACGTCGATGCCGCCGAGCACCGGGACGTCCAGCGCGCCGAGCCGGTCGCGCAGCACGTCGAGGACGGTCCAGCCGCGGTCGGTGTAGTCCTCGAACCCGGGGAACCGGCCGAGCGCGACCCCGCGCAGACCGCGCAGCGACCCGGACCGCATGAGGTGCGTCAGTTGCCGGTCGACCTGCCCGAGCCCGATCGCGCGCGGGGCTTCGAGGAACAGGATCGCGCCGTCGAGACTGGGCAGTCCGGCTCCGATGAACCCGATGATGGTGCCGAGATGGCCGCCGACGAGGTTCCCGGTGGCCGTCCCGGGAAACGAGACCGCTGCGGTGAGCGCGTTCGGGTCGCGGTGCAGGGTCGTGGGCTCAGTTTCGAACAGCAGCCGCCGGGTTGATTCGGCGGAGCGCTCGCTGGCGAGGAAGCCGTGGATCCCGGCGATCCGGCAGTGCCGCCACAACGCGAGATGCAGGTTGGTGATGTCGCTGAACCCCATGAGCGGTTTGGGATCCGCGCGGACGGCGGCGAAATCGATCCCGTCGGCGATCCGGTACGCCCCGGCCCCGCCGCGAGTCGCGATGACCGCGCGCACGCCGGGGTCGCGGTAGGCGTCGTTGAGGTCGGCTAACCGGTCCTCGTCGAGTCCGGCGAGGTACCCGTGCCGGTCGAGCGCGTGCTTGCCGACTTCGACGGTCAGGCCCCAGTTTTCCAGCGTCCGCACGGATTCCGCGAGCATCTCGTCGGTGGGCCAGCTCGCCGGGGAGACGAGCCGGACGCGGTCTCCGCGGCGGAGTCGGGGCGGCAGCACGACGTCGGTCACCTGATCACTTTCGCAGATTGTGCGCGGTAGCGGTCACTGGCTGGCCGCTTCCTCTGCCAGCGTGGCTTTGCTCAGGAAAGGAAACCGGCACATGCAGATGCGGCTTTTAGGGCGGACCGGCATCAAGGTCAGCGCCTATTGCCTCGGCACGATGAAGTTCGGGCAGATCGGCAATCCCGACCACGGCGAGTGCGTCCGGATGGTGCACCGGGCGCTCGACGCGGGGATCAATTTCGTTGACACCGCTGACGTTTACGGGCCCGGCGGGGAGTCCGAGGAGATCCTTGGCGCGGCGTTGAAGGGCCGCCGGGACGAGGTCGTGGTGGCCACGAAGGTCAACGGCTCGATGGGCCCGGGCCGCGGCGGAAGCTCCCGGCGCTGGATCGTCGCGGAGGTCGAACAGTCGTTGCGGCGCTTGCGGACGGACCACCTCGACCTCTACCAGCTCCATCACCCCGATCCTGAGACTGACTTGGAGGAAACGCTCTCCGCGCTCACTGACCTGGTGCGCAGCGGCAAGGTGCGCGCCGTCGGGTCCTCGAACTTCCCGGTGTCCGAGATCGTCGAAGCCCAATGGGTGTCGCAGCGCGCGGGGCTGGCCCGGCTGCGGACCGAGCAGCCGACGTACTCGCTGCTCAACCGGGGGATCGAGAGCGAAATCCTGCCGGTGTGCGACCGGTACGGCATGGGGGTCCTGGTGTGGAGCCCGCTCGCGATGGGCCTGCTGACCGGCCGTTATCGGCCCGGTGGCGAGCAGCTGCGGGAAGCGCAGCTGCGGTTCGTGCCGCGGCACATGAGCGACGAGCGCAAACACGCGGCGGTCGAACAGCTCGCGCGGGTGGCCGAGGAAACCGGGCTTTCGCTGACGCATCTGGCGCTGGCGTTCGCGGTCAACCATCCGGCCGTGACGTCCGCGATCATCGGGCCTCGGACGTTGCCGCAGCTGGACGACCTGCTGGCTGGCACCGATACCCGGCTGGACGACGAGGTCCTGGACCGGATCGACGAGATCGTCGCGCCGGGCACCGATGTGGGGCCGATCGACGTGTCGTACGTCCCGCCTTCGCTTACCGACCCTAAGCTCCGCCGCCGCGACTGACCCGGCCCTGAATCAGTGGCGGCACGTAACCGGTCGCGACCAGCTCACCGTCGAACCAGGCGGTGAGCTTCGCGGCCTCCTCGTCCAACGCCCGCACCGCGGCCCGGGGCAACGGATCGATCGCCACGACCTCCACCGTCCCGTCCGCCTGTTGCGTCCAGGTCCCGACGATCCGCCCGTTCCACCACGCGGTCGGACCGGCGTTGCCCGCGCCGTCGAAGAGATGCGGGCCGTGGTCGCCGAGGTAGAAGTCGCGGCGGCGCCAGCCCATGGTGGTCGGGTCGAGGGTCGGGAGGAGCGCCGCCCAGTCCCCGTCGAGGCGGACTTTCTCCTCGTCGTCAGGATGCAGCCACGCCGGGGTGCCGTCCTCCAGTAGGGCGGGCGCCGCGCCGACGTCCTCCAGCGCGCGGCGGACCGCGGTTTTCGTCGCGCCGAGCCACCACACCAGGTCGTCCTCGGTCCCCGGCCCGAACGACCACAGCCACCGCCGCACCAGCTCCCGGTAGCCCTCCGGTTCGTCCAGGACGCCCGGATCCTCGCCTAACCACTGCTCAACCGCTGTCCACACTGGACGCGACGTCTGCCAGCGACCGGCGTTCTCCCCGCGTACCACCGCGCCGCTGGCCGCGAGCACGGAGAGGATGCGGGATCCCACGGGGGCGAGGACGGTGGGCCGTCCTTCGGCGGCGATCCGCGTGTTGAGCGAGGGAACCCGGGTACGGAGCTGGGCAGCGGTCCCGGGTTCTTCGCGGATTGCCGCGAGCGCCTCGGAGCAGCGGGCGGCGACCCAGGCCGGATCATCGCCGACATCTTTCACCAGCCGTGCGGTCAGCTGCCGAGCGACCCGAGCTGACGCGCTTCCCCTTGCCGCAGCGAACAAATCGACCGGAAACGCGAACACCGTCCGGCGCATCGCCAACTGCCGCACCACAGTGCGTCGACCGAACAATGCGTCCGAAATGGACTCCCGATCGGCGCGGGACCGGGCGTACGCGGACAGATAGATGCTGCTGGCCTCGGTCGCGTGCAAACACGTGACCGCGCGGACGGCGTCCTCCACCCCGGGTGCGGCGGTCGTCAATGCGTGCCGCAGTCCGATGCGGTCTCGTCGCTCGTCGTCGGTCACCTTTCGCATGGTTTCGATCATGCCGGAAGTAGCGGCCACTGCCTGACCGCTACTGGTGCGAGTCTCGGTGCCGAGCGCGGGAACGAGTCCGGCGCTGGAATCGAGGAGTCGAAATCATGGCAGTGCACGCCGTCGCCCACTTGAACTTCCGGGGCGAGGCCAGGGAGGCGCTCGAGTTCTACCGGTCGGTCTTCGGCGGGGAGATCCGGATCGCCACCTACGGCGACTTCGGCATGCCGAAGGAAGCGCCCGGCGCGGACCACGTCGTCTTCGGGCAGGTCATCGGCGAGAACGGGTTCCAGGTGATGGCCTACGACGTTCCCGGCCTCGCCGCCGCCGCGCCGGTCGGGGAGACCACCCGCGAGAACGGGACGACCATTACGACGGAGAAGTTCTTCCTGTCCGTCAGCGGCGATTCCGTCGACGAGGTCGGCGAGTTCTGGAAGAAGCTGTCCGAGGACGCGACGGTGATCGAGCCGTACGGCCCGTCGCAGTGGGCCCCGGCGTTCGGCATGCTCCGGGACCGCTTCGGGGTGACCTGGATCCTGCAGGTCGCCGCCTAGCCCGCCGGTCTGCGGCCGGAGTCCTGCGCCGGCCGCAGACCGGCTTTCACACCGGGCGCGGCGAGAGACCCTGCTCGAACGCGAGCACCCCACTCGGGTCGTACTTCGCCGCTACCGCCCGGAGCGTCCCGAGATTCACCCCGTAGTACGCGGTGGCCCAATCCTTCTGGTCGTCGTTGATGTAGTTGACGTACGCGCCGCCGGTGGCGAATTTCGCCAGCCGTGCCTGGACGTCGTTCACCTCGTGCTTCGCGGTTTCCCGGTCGACGTCCGGGGCGGCGCTGAGGTAAACCTGCACGTCGCCGAAAACACCGCGGTGGGCGAACGCGGTGTCGGTGGGGCGGATATCGGAGACCGCCGCGTCGAGCGGGTTCACTTCCAGCGCGATCTTGGTCTCGCCGGTGACGAGCGCGCTCAGCTGCGCCGGATCCGCTTTTCGCGCCAGAACCCGGGAGGCCGCCATGAATCGACGACGTCCCAGGCTTCCGGACCAGAAATCCATCGCACCGAGATAGTCGGTCTCCTGGAAGCCGCTGACAGTGCCCTTGACCCCGGCCCGGCGCTCCAGATCGGCGATGAGTTCGCGCGCCTGTTGCTCCCCGCCGAGGAGGCAGCCGGGCACGCCCGCGGCCGGGTTCGGGCCGCCGAGCACCGAGATGTTCGACCAGAATTCCCGTGGCGCGGCGGTGATCCAGTCCTGCCAGGCACCGTAGACGTCGGTGCCGGACCCCTCGGGGAAGTTCACCACGAACACCGTGACCCGCGGCGGCGCGGGCACCGTGCGGAAGGTGAATTCCGTGGTGACGCCGAAGTTCCCGCCGCCTCCGCCGGTGAGCGCCCAGCCGAGGTCCGAACCCGGGTCGACCGAATGCACCCGCAGATCGCGCGGTGTCACGACTTTCGCGCCGACCAGGTGGTCGCAGGTCAGTCCGTACTTCCGCATCAGCACGCCGATCCCGCCGCCGAGCGCGAGCCCGGCGATGCCGACCGAACCGCAGGTGCCGCCCGGCAATGCGCGGCCTTCGGCGGCGAGCGCGTGATAAACGTCGATCAACCGCGTGCCGGGGCCGACGACCGCGGTGCCGTTCCGCCGGACCTCCACGCGGTTCATCAGCTTGAGGTCCGCGACCAATCCGTCGCCCGGAGTGGAATAGGCGACATAACTGTGGCCGCCGCTGCGGGCCGCGAAGGCGATTTTGTTTTCCCCGGCGAAAGCCAGGCACTTCCGGACGTCGTCGGTGTCGGCGCAGCGGGCGATCGCCGGCGGGTAGCGGTCGTCGTAAAGGATGTTGAACGGCGGGCGGATTTCCTCGTAGCCAGCGTGATTTCGCTGCAGCAGCGCGCCGTGCAGCCGCCTGCGCAACGCGGCCCAGTCCGGCTCCTTTCCGGCGGCCTCGGCAACGGTTCCGGCCCCGACCACGGCCGTGCCCGCCGCGAGCGCGGACAACTGCAAAAGACGACGACGGCTCAACGTCATGGTCGACCCCTCCACGGCGCGTGCTGCGGAAACCGCCGGCGCCCGCCCGAGATTCCCCTTGTCCGACGGCGCCAGCATAGACTAATCTTTCCGAAATAGAAGACGTATCTACGGTATCTCGGAAATACGTGATTCGGGGGGTTGTCGGGTCGAGGTCGACCGGCCTTGGTCCACCATCGGATCAGGAGGTGCGGTCGGCATGGGCGCAGACAGCTCTCACTCGGACGGCTCCGGCTCGGCCGGTTCGGCCCCGCCTCGATCGGCGCGCCGGTCCGCGGTGCTGGCTTCCAGCATCGGCACGCTGCTCGAGTATTACGACTATTACCTGTTCGGCCTAGCCGCCGCCGTCGTGTTCCCGGCCGTGTTCTTCCCGTCCGCGGACCCGCTCACCGGGCAGCTGTCGTCGTTCGCCACCTTCGCCGTCGGATTCGTGCTGCGCCCGGTCGGCGGCGTCATGATCGGCCACATCGCGGACCGGTTCGGGCGCAAGAAGGCTTTGATCCTCACCATCGTGCTGATGGGCATCGCCACGATTCTCATCGGCGCGCTGCCCGGGTACCGCCAGATCGGCGTCGCGGCTCCGATTCTGCTCGTCATCCTGCGGCTGCTGCAGGGATTCTCGACCGGCGGCGAAATGGGCGGCGCGATCTCGCTGGCCGTCGAACACGCCCCGCCGCGCAAACGCGGTCTCTATGGTGCGCTGCTCCTTTCCGGGGCGGGAGTCGCGCTGCTCATTTCCTCCGGATTGATGGCGTTGTTCGCGACGCTACCCGATCGGGATTTCCTGGCCTGGGGCTGGCGGATCCCGTTCCTGCTGAGCTTCGTGCTGCTGGTCGCGGGCTTGGTCATCCGGCTGCGGGTGGGCGAAACGCCGGAGTTCGAACGCGCGCGCAAGGTCGATTCCGGCGCGCGCATTCCGTTGGTCTCCGTACTGCGTCGTCCACGCAATTTGATCTACGGCGTTCTGTTCGGTTTCGCCAACAGCATCGGCGGTTACGTGATCACCACGTACGGCGCGTCGTACGTCAAGAAAGATCTCGGCATGCCCGCGTCGGTGGCGCTCACCGCGACAATGGTCGCCGCCGGCGCACAGATCGTTCTCGCGCCGACCTGGGGTGCTTTGTCGGACCGGATCGGCCGGAAACCGGTGTTCCTCGGCGGCTGCGTCGGGCTCGCCGTCGTGATCTTCCCGGTGTTCTGGCTGTTCGAGACGAAAAACTCGGTGCTCGTGGCGGTCGCGATGGTGCTGGGCTTCTCGGTGTTCGTGATGGCGATGTCCGCGCTGTCCCAGACGATTCTGTCCGAATTGTTCGACACTCGCTCGCGCGTCACCGGCGTCAACCTGGGATATCAGCTCACCGCCGTGCTCGGCGGCGGATTCGCGCCGTACCTCAGCGCGTGGCTGGTCGGCGCGACCGGCGCGGTGTGGGGCGTCGGCATTTACGTGATCGCCGGCTGCGTGCTCAGCGCGGTCGCGATGCTGATGTTGCCCGAACGCGCCGGACAACCGTTGCCGGAGCCAGCCGTTGAACCGAAAGCCGCGACGGTATGACCTTGCTGGGATATGTCAGCGATGAACGCTATCTCGCTTTGCCGGACGTGCTCGTCGAGATCGGCGATCACTGGACTGCCCGTTCCACCGCGACCGGAGCGATCCACGCCGACGTCCCGCCCGGCGACTACCGTGTCACCCTCGCCAAAGACGGCTACGGAGCCAAACACGTAGACGTCGCGCTCGGCCCCGGCGAACCACATCAATTCCGGCTGCTGTCCGACCGGATTTTCGGCTATATCTGGCCGAAATGGGCCCGCAGCGGCGACGAGGGCGAGTTCCGGATCCACAGCCCCGAGCCGTATCGGCTGAGCCTGTGGCGACACGGGGCCGCGGCCGAGGAGACGGCGCTGATCGGCTGGTTCGACGAACACGCGCCGCGCGCCACAGTGCAGGTGACGCCCGACGGAGACTACACGCAAACCGGTGTGCGATTCAACGAAAAAGGCTACGTCGATCCCTCGCACCGCCAATACGTGACGGCTCCGGACCGCAGTGGCCTGTACTACTTTCACGTCGAAGGCGAGTCTGGGGCGCGGTTTTCGTTCCCCTGGGTGGTCGCGCCGCGCCAGCCGACCGCGCCGATCGCCGTCGTCGCCTCCACGAACACCTGGAACGCCTACAACAACTTCGGCGGCCGCAGCAACTACATCAACGCTTCCGGACTGCCGTCCGCGCCAGTTTTGGTGCCCCGCTTGGAAATGCCCCGGTACCTCGAATCAAGCTTCAGCGAACACGCGCTGCCCGATGACGCGTACCCGCCGCTGTCCTTCGAGCGTCCGGAGCCGTTGAACCAACTCAGCGCGGACGATCAGCCAGCGGATCCGATCCGCGGCAGGCAGCCATGTCACCTGGCCGCCGCGGAATGGCGACTGCTCAGCTGGCTCGAACGCAACGGCTACGAATACGACCTCTATTCCGACGCCCACCTGCACGACGGCACCCTTCCGCTGGACAGCTACCGCGTGCTGGTCCTGAGCACGCATCCGGAGTATTGGTCCCGCGAGATGTACTCCGCGGTCTACTCCTGGGTCCACGACCGCGGCGGAAAGCTCGCCAACTTCGGCGGCAATGTCGCCGACTGCGAGGTGGCTTTCACTGCTGACGCGCTGCACTTCCGCACCCAGGCCATTGAGGACGGTCCATACGAGAGCCGGATGCACCGGACGTTCCGGCCGGCGTCGGAGCTGTTCGGCGTGGTCTTCACCAGCGCGGGTGCGATGACCGGCGCGCCGTACGAGGTGCTCGACCCCGGCCACTGGGCATTCCGTGGCACCGGATTGGCCAAGGGAGACCTGTTCGGCGCCCGGAGCCTGCACGAACGCTGCCCCGGCGGTGCTTCCGGGCATGAAACCGACAAGACCGGCCCGCACAGTCCACAAGGGACTCACGTACTCGCGCGCGGCCGCAACCCCGGTGACGGCGGCGGCGAGATCGCTTGCTACTCGACAGCCAGCGGCGGCGAGGTGTTCTCGGTCGGCTCGATTACCTGGTCGTCGTCGGTGCTGGTGGACGACGGAGTCTCGGCGGTGACCGCGAACGTCCTCGACCGGTTTATCGGACGCTCCTGAACCCAGCGGCGATATCGTCGGCTACCTCGACGCCCAAGCCAGGTGCGTCGCCGAGCCGGACCTTGCGGCCGTCGCTGCGCAACGGGATCTTGAGGATGTCGCGCTCGTAGTAGTGCGCGCCGATGATGTCCGAGGGAATCCGGGTCGACAGCCCTGGCGCGGCACAGGCCGCGTGCAGCTGGGCCGCCGCGCCGATGCCCAGTTCCCCATTGGACCCGAGCACGACGTCCAGTCCGAACGCGTTCGCGAGGTGCGCCATCGACACCACTCGGCCTGGCCCGCCCGCTTTGCCGATATAGAGGCTGACCGCGTCCGCCGCTTCGGCTCGGATCACGGACACCAGATCGTCAGTGCCGAACACGCTTTCATCCGCCACAATGGACAGACCGCGTCCGCGCAGGTCGCGCATCCCGGCGAGATCCCCGGGCGCCACTGGCTGCTCGAGAAACGCCGGGTCCTGGTCGCGCATCAACTCAATCGCCCTCGCGGCGTCCGCCGGCCGGTAGCCGCCGTTCGCGTCGAGCCCGAGGAACGTGTCCACCCCGACGAGCGCGCGGGTCTCTGCGAGCCTACGGGCGTCCTCTTCAGGGTCGAAACCGATTTTCAGTTTATAGCTGCGAAAACCCGCTTCGTAGGCTGCCTGGTAGACGTCGTGGAGTCTTTGCCCGCTGCCGCTGAGTGAGCACTTCACCGGCACTTTGGTCCTTAATGGACCACCGAGCGCGGTCGCGAGCGGAACGTCGAGCGTGCGCGCGTACGCGTCCCACAATGCCGTCGAGATCCCCGCTTTGGTGAACGGCGCACCAGCCGCCGCGTCGTCCATCCGCCGCTCGAGATCAGCGACCGGGACGAGCGGCCGGCCGAGGATCGCCGGAGCAAGGGCTTTTCTGATGAGATACTCCGCCGTACCAGCGTCTTCGCCACTCCACTGAAGCGTCGCGCTGACCTCGCCCAGCCCGGTCGCACCGTCCGAAGTGGTCACCCGGACCAGCAAGAAGTCGGAACGATCATGCGTCCCGCGAGCCCCGGCCACGACGAGTTCCGGCCGCACGACCGGACTGATCGCGACGACCTCGATGTCTTCGACTGTACTCACAGGAACTCACGGAACTCCGCTAGAAACCGGTCGATCATCCGGATGTCCTCGGCGTCGAGCCGGTGCGCGGGCGCACGACAGTACGGGCTGGCGAACAGCCCGCGGCGGACCGAAATCAGCTTCTCAGTGGCGATAATTCGCTCAGTGTCGAGCATCCAGTAGGAGATATAGGGGAGCAGCCTGCGGTGCAACTCGTCCCCGCCCGCGTCGTCCCCGCTCTCGAACCGCCGCCAGATCTCCACGTAAATCTCAGTGAACGAACACCCAGGCTGCGTCCCGACCGCACCCCGCCGGATCGCGTCCGGCAGCTGCACCCCCGCGTACCCCTCGACCGCCGGAATCGGCGGATCCCCAGCAGCCAGTTCGGCGATCAACGGCCCCGGCGGACTCGACTCGACCTTGACCAGCCGCAGATTGGCGTGCTTGGCCGCGATCGTGCGAAGGACGTCCGCATCAAGCCGGGTGCCGGTCTCGGCGGGCGCGTATTGCACCACCACCGGAGTCGGATCCACCGCGTCAAGCACCTCCCTAATATGCTTGACCAGCGCTTTCCGGGAGGGCTGCAAATAGTGCGGCGGCAAAAGATTGATCAAATCAGCGCCCGCGTCCACCGCCTCGGTAGCCCGCTTCACCGCAAGCCGCGTCGCGTGATCCTGAACCGCGACGATGGCCAAGACATCCGGCCGCAGCGCGGTTTCCGTCAGCAACACCTGAGTGAGCGTCTGCCGTTCGTCCTCTGTCAGCTTGTAGAACTCCGACGCGAACCCAGGGAACATCACGCTGCCGACGCCGGTCCCGAGCACATGCCGGACCACGCGCCGAAAGCCGGAAACGTCGATCTCGCCGTCGTCAGTAAAAGGCACTTCGAGAACGGGAGAAACTCCCCGGATCGGCGTCATCGACGATTCCTCTCCAGGCCAAGCGCGGCAACCGCGTCCGCGTGAATGACTCCCTCGATCAGCTCCGCGGAAATCTTGGGCAACGCCGTGCCCTCGACGATGTCATTGACCCGCCGGATGCCCGCCATCGCCTCCGCCGTAGTGGCGATCGGAAAATCCGACCCCAGCAGCAGCTTGTGCGGCACACCCCACTCCTGCGCCGCGAGCAGCGATTCGTAGCAGACCCAAGGACGGAGGTAGATCGAGGAGACGTCGGCGTAGACGTGCGGATGCTTGCGGATCGTCACCACAGTCTCGCGCCCCCACGGATGTCCCATGTGCGCCATGACAATCCGGAGTTCCGGGAACTGCAACGCAACCTCGTCCGTGACGAGCGGATACGTGTAGCGGAGCGGTGCCTGCCGAATCGGCGATGCCCCCTGATGGAACAAGATCGGCAACCCGTTCCGCTCACAGTAACCGTAAAAATCCAACGCGGCCTGCGACAGCGGATCGAAATTCTGATAGTTCGGTCCGAGCTTCACTCCGACCAGCCCCAGTTCACGACACCGATCAGCCTCTTCGAACACGTCAGGCGCAGTCGGATTCACCGACATGAACCCGATCCGCCGCTCGGGATCGTCCGCCGCGAATGCCGCCGTGGCCGTATTGGTGTCCTCCGCCCGATACGGCAACCCCGTGGCCTCTTCGGGCTTCTCGACCGCGATGTTGAACACAATGGACAGATCGGCCGCCGCGGTGGCTTTGTCGTAGTCGTCCCAGGAATTGGTGGTGACCACGGCCCGGTCGGTACGCCACCCCTCGTAAACGCGCAACTCGTCCTCCGGCACCGCGGCCCGATGGGTCGGAGTGTGAGTGTGCACGTCCACGATCATCGCTTCACAACACCTTCGCCAGCGCTACAAACCGGTCCGCGAGCCCGTTCGTGATCCTCTCGAACCACCTGTGCCCCTGATCCTCCGTAGCTAACGCGGGCTGGTCGGTATACCCGTCGATCTCCCGCCAGACCTGTCCAGAGTGGATGTCCACATCAGACACCCGGGTTTGCGGCGGCTTCTCCCGAGCTGCTCTCTCCTGAACCAGCTCACCGCGAACCGCCAACATCATCGAGGTCTCGAACTCGCCAGCATGCCCAGGAACGATGTCCTCAGGCTCGAGGACCCGCCAGTAATCGGTATGCGCCACCGCAAGCCCATGCCGAGTCGACGCACCTCCAGCGAACGCGTGGCAAACCCCCACGTTGCCCCCGTGCCCGTTGACCACGACCATCCGCTTCCCGCCCTGCACCGCGATCGAGCGAGCCAGATCGTCAAGCACGTGCAACAAGGTCTGCGCCGACAGCGAAAGCGTGCCGTTGAAGGGAAGATGATGATCAGAAGCCCCATACGGAATCGGCGGCGCAAGCAACAACGCCCGCTCGGCCCGCGGTGCCGCGATCTCAGCCGCGCGCTCGCACGCCGCAGCCGCGAGAAACCCGTCCGTCCCCGTAGGCAAATGCGGCCCGTGCTGCTCGGTCGCGCCGATGGGCACCAAGACGAGCGCCTCGGAAAGCACACCCCGCACCGCGGCGCGGTCGGCCTCCGCCCAGCGCAACAGTGCGCCCACGACGTCTCCCCGATACTCCGGTTGGCCTATCTTCCGGTATTTCGTAGAAGTCTTCCTGATTTAGGAAGATAGTCGATCCGGAGGAGAGAAGCAATGCCGTTGACCGGACGGCAAGAAGCAGCCCGACCGCCGATGAAGCTGCGGCCGGGCCGTGGACGTGCAGAAAAGGCTTACCGGTCGGTCGGATCCTTGAGTACCCGCAACGCTGGCTCCGAAGCCTGAGATGCGACTAGTGGTGCCTGGTGGAATCAGACGTTCGCGTCCTGCTGGTCGAGAGCGACTGCCGGCGGGGTGGCAGCGGTGCCGCGCTTTCAAAGCGCCGTTCCAGGATTCCTCGCATCCGTCGCCGAACCATACGACGCTGCCAGTGCGAGTGATGTTTGCAGGGCGGGTCTGGCTCCGGTGGGCGGCGAGCGGTGGTGTCGATCGCATCGCCGGAGGCGAGCACGCGACGTACGACGTGTGCTCGCCTCCAGTCGGGAGAACCAGGGCGGACGCCCCGAACCGGCTGTCGACGGTTCTCGTGCGCCCAATCGGCGTAGTTGATTACGACAACGCCCGCTGCTCGTCTTTCTGTCGCGAATGAAGGTAGGATGCAATGATGGCGGATGGC
Source organism: Amycolatopsis sp. NPDC003676 (assembly GCF_053587275.1). Taxonomy (NCBI): domain Bacteria; kingdom Bacillati; phylum Actinomycetota; class Actinomycetes; order Pseudonocardiales; family Pseudonocardiaceae; genus Amycolatopsis; species Amycolatopsis sp. NPDC003676. Next base: position 28,962 of record NZ_JBSFNS010000016.1, on the reverse strand, counting down.
AGATTTTTTGAGATGAGAGAAATCGACTTCTATGAATACGATGATGATGCGCGGCGTTTGCTCGGTCAAGGCATCGAGCTTGATGAGGTCATAGCTGAACTGCGCAGAATAGGTTGCCCGAAGATTGGCTGCATGGATGTATTGTCCAGGATTGCTGGAGTTTCGCTCGGCGAGGCTAAACTGCTTGTCCACAACTCGCCTGCCTGGGATGACGTGAAGAAACCTGATGAGCGCAGTGCAGCCCTGACGGGCTTGCGAGCCTCGCCCGCGTTTCAGGTGAGAAGTGGAATTCTGATACCGTTTTGGGATAACCGTCTACGTTTCTGCGTTGGAAAAAGATAAGGAGTGAACTTCGATCCAATCGCTGAGGCAGGCTGGCTGGGCTCGCGGCCGCGATGTGGACATTTCAGATGACTTGCGTGCACTGGTGTCGGAGTATTCACTGGCGCAGTCGATTTTCTTCGCGAATTTACTGGGCTCAGTATGTACTGAAAGAGGAGCGGTGGCTTCCCGGATGATCTCCAGTTGTCTGCTTCGGCGGTTTTGACGACGCATTCGGCGAGCTTGGCGACGACTTCCTGCCGCTCTTTGACGGGTCGATTTACCGTACGGTGTTTATTCGCGATTTATGATCTTGAGCGGCAAGGTTGGCGATCAGAGGCGGGAATGCGTACAGCAAGATTGACTGTTGCACAATGGGATGAGGAGTCCAAGATTCTCACGATCGGCTTCAGTGAAGAAGCGGATGGCTCGGGAAGAAGTCTGTTAATCCAGCGGCAGCTCGGTGAGGTCTCCCAGCAGGATGTGGAACTGGGGCACGACACCTACTGTTTAATCACCGAAGACGGCGCGACTTGCTACGGTGGGATCATTGGATTCGTGCTTAACAGAAGCACTTTGGAGGTAACGCTCAGCGAAGAAGCTGCAAGCATCCTCAGCTTGCCGGTCCATCAGAGCATTGACTTAGAAGTCGGCGCGGAGGACTGGGAGAGACTGGAACGGGCGATGGATCAAGTCTTCGCCAGCAGTTGATGCGAACGGGCGGCCTCCCTGCTGATGATGTGCAGCAGAGAGCCGCCTCCGGTGGAGCCTTACACCACAAACCCCAGTCGCCGAGAAACCTCCTGCCCCACCTGCACCACGCCCCGCACCGCAGCCTTCCGTTTCTCCCCAACCAACTGCCGCGCAAACCCCGTCACCCCAACGGCCCCTGCGACAGCCCCCTCGGCATCGAAGAACGGCGCAGCAAGGCAAGCGATCTCAGCCTGCTCCTCCTCGCTCTCAATCGCATACCCATCAGCCCGCACCTTCGCCAGCAAAGCCAGAAACTGACCAGCATCCGGCGCAGCAGCCTTCGGCCCAGCCCCGAGCGAAAGCCGCGACAACAACGGCTTCAACTCAGCCTCCGGCAGATGCGCAGCAATCGCCCGCCCAAGCGCAGTCAGGTCAAACGGCGCGACCTTCCCCCGATAAGTATCGAACTGCACAAACCCAGGCGTAGAAGCCTTAGCCACATAAACAACCGAAGCATCCTCCAAGATCCCCACATGCGCAGGCATTCCCAGACTTTCCGCAAGACGCCGCAAGTCGGCCTGGACGATGGACGGCAGGTCGACCTTCCGCACCAGCTCGATGGCCAACCCGTAGAGCCGCAGCGTAGGACGCCAGAAATGGCTCCGGCCGACGACCCGCCGCACGGCATACCCCCGCTGCTCAAGCGTGTAAGCGATAGAAGCGCAGGTCGCGAGCGGCACCCCGGCAGCCTTGGCGAGAGCGGTCAGCGTCAGCGGTTCCTCGGCCCGCACGAGGGCTTCCAGCACGGTCAGCGTCCGGTCCGCGGCCGGCGACGCTGCTTTGCCCGGTGCGTCGCTCATGGCACCAACCTTTCGGATACCTGTACTCATCTTCGGAACACGGTAGCGTCCGGTCAGCCGGCTGGCTCGATACGCTCGATCGTCTGTTCGGCCCAGGACCGGATGGCGGCGGCCTGCGCGGGGGTCAGCTCATCCAGGAAGTGGCGGCGGATGTTGTTGCCGTGGACCACCAGGGCCTCCTGGATGACCGTGCGGCCGTGCGCGGTGAGGCTGATTCCGGTGCGCCGGCCGCTGGGGCCGCTGCGGGTCGGGGCGACCAGGTCGCGCGACTCCATCCTCGTCAGCTGGTGCGAGAGGCGGCTCTTTTCCCAGCCCAGCGCCTCGACCAGATCGGCGACGCGCGCCTCTCGGCCGGGGGTTCGCCACAGGGTCACGAGCACGCTGAACTCGGCCTTCGAGATGCCGCAGGCACGCTGCAGTCCGCGGTCCAGTTCGCGGGTGAGCAGGCGTTGGGCCCGCACCCAGGCGTTCCACAGCTCCCAGTCGTCGGGCGTCATGGGCAGGGAGCGTACCTCGACAGTTGACTCATCAACTCCATCGGCCCTAGAGTTGATGCATCAACTGCGGGGAGGGTTCATGCGGACGTTGCTGCGGAACGGCATTGTGGTCAGTCTCGATCCGACGGTCGGGGATCTGCCGCACGGGGACGTGCTGATCGAGGACGGCCGGATCGCGGCGGTCGGCATCGCGCTCGAAGCCGACGCCGAGATCGTGGACGCGACGGGCAAGATCGTCCTGCCGGGGTTCGTGGACACCCATCGGCACACCTGGCAGACGGCGTTTCGCGGGCTTGGCGCGGACTGGACGTTCGCCGAGTACCGCGAGACCATGCACGAGAAGCTGAGGCCGCACTACCGGCCGGAGGACGTGTATCTCGGCAATCTGCTGGGGCGGCTCGAGGCGCTGAACTCGGGCGTGACGACCATGCTCGACTGGTTCCACTGCTCTGATCGTCCGGAGAACGCCGACGCGGCGATCGATGCGCTCCAAGAGGCACCCGGAAGGTCGATCTTCTGTTACTGCGCGATGGACCCCGCCGACACCGCCCGAGTGCGGAATCGGCTGTCCGGCGACGAAATGGCGTTCGGGCTGCGTGGGCCGATGTTGACCACAATGGACACCACGGCCGCCGACGTCGCGTTGGCGCGGAAACTCGGGCTCAGGGTGAGCATGCACCTCCACCGCTCGGGTCGCGACTCGATTCCCGAGATGCATGAACGAAAACTGCTTGACGACCGGACGACAATTGTGCACGGCAACGGCCTCACCGACGAGCAGTTGGCGATCCTCGCGGACGCGGGCTGCTCGGTGACGGTCAGTCCGGACGTCGAGCTCAAAATGGGGTTCGGGTGGCCGGAAACCGGACGTCTGCTGGCCGCCGGGATCCGGCCGTCGTTGTCGGTTGACGACTGTCCGTCAGTGGGGGGTGACATGTTTTCGGCTATGCGCACGGCATTCGCGGCACAGCGCGGTCTGGACGGCGGTCTTGTCGCGCGCGATGTGCTCGAGTTCGCCACTGTGGACGGTGCTCGAACTTGCGGGCGAGAGGGCCGGGCGGGAAGCATCAGCGTCGGGAAGGACGCTGATCTGGTGCTCATTGACGCGGAGGATCTGTCGGTGTTTCCAGTCAACGACCCGGTGTCCACAGTGGTCACTGCTGCGCATCCGGGGTTGGTGGACAGCGTCTTCGTCGGGGGAAAAGCAGTTAAGCGGGACGGGAAACTGCTGGGCGTTGATCTGCCGAAGCTCAGGACCCGACTGCTGGAATCGCGCGACCGGATCGCGACGGCGGCCGGATTGGCGGGCCAGTGAAAGTCCTGGAGACGGATCGGTTGCTGCTGCGGCGATTCACCGAAGCCGACGCCGAGAACCTGGTCCAGCTCGACAGCGACCCGCGGGTGATGCGGTTCCTGACCGGCGAGCCGACGCCCCGCGCCGAGGTCGAGGACAAGATCCTCCCCGCCATCCTCCGGGACTACGAAAACGGACCGGCCGGGCGGTGGGCGGCGACCGAGCGGGAGACCGGCGAGTTCGTCGGCTGGATTTCGCTGGACCCGCCGGAAGACGGCAGCACAGCGGAGCTGGAACTCGGCTATCGGTTGATGGCGAAAGCCTGGGGCCGCGGCTACGCGACGGAAGGCGCGCGGGCGGTGATCCACAAAGGATTCACCGAACTCGGCATGCGACGGGTGTGGGCACAGACGATGGCGGTGAACACCCCGTCGCGCCGGGTGATGCAGCGGGCTGGGCTGACTTACGTCCGCACGTTCCACGTCCACTTCGACGATCCGTTGCCGGGCACCGAACACGGAGAAGTCGAGTACGCGTTGACCAGGGACGAGTGGGTGGCCAAACGCCGAGGCTGACCCGGGCGCCGCGATTCAGGCTGAACCAGGGCAGGACTCGTGCCCCGCCGTCCATGGTGCGGCGTGAGCGGATCCGGCGTCCTGTTCGTCCCGAATAGACTCGCCGGGTGATCAACCTCCGGCGGGTCTCGAAATCTCGGCACGCGGTGTGGTTCCCCCTGCTCGGCCTCGCGTTCTTCGCCGGATCGCTGCTCCCGTCGCTGCAGACGTTCGGGACGCAGTTCGGCGGGTTGCCGTCGCGGCCGTTCGACGCGCTGGCGGTCGGGGCGGTCGCGCTGCAGTCGTTGTCGCTCGCGGGAGCCCGCCGGTGGCCGGTCGCGGTGCTCGCGCTGGTGGCGGCCGGGTTCGCGATCGACCAGCTGTGCGGGTACCACTCGTTCGCCGGTTCGGCGTTGCCGGTCGCGGTGCTGAACGCCGGATGGCGGGCGGATCGGGGGCGGCGCGCGGCGGCGATCGCGTTCACGGTGGCGTATCTGCTGTTCGTGGCGGCGTTTCCGCTGCGTGGCGGCGGTGAATCGGCGGCGGGAGTGGCCGCGTTCTACCTGTCGTTGGTCGTCGTGTGGGGGATCGGGGCGTGGCTGCGCTCCACCCGCGCCGCGGAGGTCGAGCGGCGCCGTCGGGTCGCTGAGGAAACGCGTGCGGCCGAGCGGGCGCGGATCGCTCGCGAGCTGCATGACGTCGTGACCCATCACGTGACGGCGATGGTCGTGCAGACCGAATCGGCGCGCTATCTCACCGGCGACCGGCTCGGCCAGACGCTCTCCACAGTCACCGACACCGGGCGCCAAGCCATCGCTGAGCTGCGGAATCTGCTCGACGTGCTCAATCCCGGCCCGCACAAGGACCTCGGCCTGGACACGTTGGTCGAGCAGACGCGGCGCGCGGGGCAGCCGGTGGAGTTCACCGAGGTGGGCACTCCCGCGGAATCGGGCGCGGTGCCGGTGGTGTACCGGGTCGTGCAGGAGGCGCTGACCAACGCGCTCAAGCACGCGCCCGGCAGCCCGACGTCGGTCCAGGTCCGGCACGGCGAGGAGGACATCACCGTGGAAGTCCGTACCGACAGCGAGGCCGACCTGGCCGTCCGTGGCAGCGGGCGCGGGCTGGCCGGGCTGCGGGATCGGGTGGACGACGTCGGCGGCGACTTCAGCGCCGGCCGCGGCGAGGGCGGCGGGTTCTGCGTCCGGGCCCGGATTCCGGCATGAGCGCGCCCTTGCGGGTCCTCGTGGCCGACGACCAGGTGCTCGTCCGGACCGGGTTGGTGACGATCATCGACGCCCAGCCGGACCTGGAGATCGTCGGCGAATGCGGCGACGGGCAGGCCGCGGTCGAGCTGGCCCGGGAACTGAGCCCGGACGTCGTCGTGATGGACGTGCGGATGCCGGTGCTCGACGGCATCGCCGCGACCCGGCTGCTGTCCGGAGCCGGCGTCGCGGCACCGGTGAAAGTGCTGGTGGTGACCAACTTCAACCTCGACGAGAACGTTTACCAGGCGTTGCGCGCCGGGGCCGCCGGGTTCCTGCTCAAGGACGCTCCGCCGGACCAGTTGCTGCACGGGATCCGGACGGTCGCGTCCGGCGCGGCGCTGCTGGATCCCGAGGTGACGCGTCAGCTCGTCGGCCGGTACGCCACCCGGATCCGCCCCGCTGCCGCGGATCCGGGTGACCTCCCGCTGGCCCCGCGCGAGCTGGAAGTCCTCCGCCTGGTCGCGGAAGGCCTTTCCAACAGCGAAATCGCCACGACGCTCGTGCTCAGCCAGGAGACAGTGAAGACTTACGTTTCGCGAATGCTCGCCAAACTCGGCGTCCGCGACCGGGTACAGGCTGTCGTTTACGCCTATCGGAACGGACTGGTCGATTAGCCCGCGACTCGCGCGGCGACGTTCTCGATTTCCTGGACGGCGACGTCCGGCTGATCCACGTAAATGTAGTGCCCGCTGGTTTTCGCGACAGTCAGTTTGCTGCGACTGGAGATCGCGAGCCATTTCTCCTGACCCTCGGACCACGCTCGTTCCAAGCCCGGTCCGTATCTGGGAAGTTGCGCTAAGTACGGCTGGCCGTGCTTGATCACCTCGACCGGAATGTCCCCGGCGGATTTCACGTCCGCGTCGGCGACGACCAGCTTTTCCGGGCTTTCGCCCTTGAACACCGCCATCGTCTGCGCGCGGAGATCGGCCGCGTCCCCGGTGGCGTCGGCCGGGATTTCCCTGACCAGATCGGCGTTCTGCGTCGGCGAAGTGGCGTCCATCAGCACGAGGCCCTTGACCTTGTCCTGGTGTTCGGGCGCGTAGCGGGCGGCGATCAGCCCGCCGAGCGAATGTCCGACCAGCACGACCGGGGAGTCCGCGGCGAGCTGGCCGAGGACGCCGGTCAGCACCTTTCCGGTGGTCTCGAAGGTCTGCGGACCGGCGGGCTGGTCGCTGCCGCCCGCGCCGAGCCGGTCGTAGGAGCACACCCGGTTCTTCTTGCCGAGTGTTTCCTGAAGGCTGGCGAATTTGTCCAGTGCGTCGCCGCCGCCGTGCAGCAGAATCACTACTGGTTTGCCTTTTTCGAGCGCTCCAGAACAGGACACGTTCACCGATTTGCCGTCGACGGTGATTTTCTTCGCCCCGGTGAACGCGGCCTGGCTGACCGGTGCGCTGCTCGGTGCCGGATCCGGGTCCGTTTCCTCGTCGCATCCTGCCAATAGCAGACAGGCCGCGATCGCCGCCGCGGTTCCCCCGAACTTGCGCATCGAATACTCCTCCATGGCAGAACCCGGTTCACGAAAGGCCGTGCCGGGACGGGGAAACGCTACTGATTCGGCCGTATGGAATCGTCCCCGCGCAGTGGACACCTGCGGGTAGCTCTCCTGGGGGACACCGGGAGAGCTGCTTTAAACTCTCGGTATGTCATCGGGTGCCGCGCGAACCGGCCGGGCAGCGGCGGAGCGCGAGCCCGGGTCCCGGCTGGAGTTCGCCGTGCTCGGACCGGTCCGCGGCTGGTACGGCGGGCAACCGCTGGAGTTCGGGCCGGTGCTGCGGACGACGGTGCTGGTCGCGCTGCTCCTGCGGCCGGACGTCACGGTCAGCCGAGCCGAGTTGGTCGACCGGGTGTGGGGCGAGCGTCCGCCGGAGAGCGACGGCGTGCCCGGCTACATCTATCAGCTGCGGAAATCCCTGGCCGCGGCCGGTGCGGACGCGAAATCGGTGCTGCGGACCGACCCCGGCGGGTACCGGTTCGCCGGGGCGGGCGTCGGGGTGGACGCCGTGCGGGTCGAGGAGCTCGCCGCTCGCGCCAAGAAGGCGGCCGCGGCCGGTGCGCTCGCCGCGGCGGCGGACGGATACGGCCAGGCGCTGGCCTTCTACGAGGGCGTTCCGCTGGCCGGACTGCCCGGCCCGTTCGCCGAACGGGAGCGGCGCCGGTTCGGCGAACGCCGCGTCGGGCTGGTCGAAGGCCGCACGGACGCGCTGATCCGGCTGGGGGAGTACGAATCGGCGATCAGCGAGGTGTCGGCGCTGCTCGCCGAGCATCCGGATCGCGAATCGCTGACCGGGCTGCTCATGCGGGCCTTCTACGGCGCTGGCCGGCAGTCCGACGCGCTCGACACCTGGCGCGAGTTCCGCGTCCGGATGCGCGATGAGCTGGGGCTCGAACCCAGCGAAGACCTGCGTCGCGTGCACGAAGCGGTACTGCGCGGCGATGACGGTGCGCTCGATGTCGCGTCCCGGCCCGCATCGCCGCCGCGAATCCGGGACGAACTGCCGCACGACGTCGGAGAGTTGGCCGGCCGCGACGACGAACTGGCCCGGCTCGCCTCGCCGGGGAGCGCGGTGTCCGCGGTGGACGGTGTGCCCGGGGCCGGAAAGACGGCGCTGGCGGTGCGCGCGGCCCAGTTGCTGCGCGAGGAACATCCCGACGGGTGTTTGTTTGTTGGCCTGCACGGGCACAGCACCAGCCGGGCTCCGCTCGCGCCGGTGCGGGTCGTGCGCCGGTTGCTGCGTTCGGCGGGCGTCAACGACCAGAACATTCCGGACGACCTGGACGAACTGTCCGCGAACTGGCGCGCCGCGACCGCTCCGCTGCGTTTGGTGCTGGTGCTGGACGACGCCGTCAGCGCCGAACAGGTCCGCCCGCTGCTGCCCGGCGGAACCGGCAACCGGGTGCTGATCACCAGCCGCCGCCGACTGCCCGGTTTGGACGTTGAACGCCGGATTTCCTTGGGGCCGTTGACTTCCGACGCCGCGGCTGGCCTATTGAGCAGGATCGTCGGCCCAGCTCGCGCAGGTCAGGAACGCGAGGCGGTGCGCGAACTGGCCAGCCTTTGCGGACGGCTTCCGCTCGCCCTGCGCATCGCGGGAGCCCGGCTGCAGAACCGTCCGATGTGGACTTTCCGGGATTTGGCGGACCGGCTCGCCGACGACACCGGCAGGCTCAGCGAACTGACTGCGGAGGAACGCAGCGTCGAGGCCGCATTCCGGCTTTCCTACGATCAGCTTCCGGCTGACGCGCAACGCGCCTTCCGCACGCTGGGCCGCGCGCCGGCGCCTGAATTCGACGAACTGGTCCTCGCCGCGATGCTCGGCTGCTCCCGGCGTGCCGCGGAAAGCGTGCTGGAGGACCTGGTCGACGCGAACCTCGTGCAGGCTTTCGCCGCGGGCCGGTACCGAATGCACGACCTGGTCGCGGTTTACGCCCGCCGCCTCGCCGGGGACGAACCCGATGTCGCCAGCGGACTCGGGGTGTACCTGCAGGCCTGCCGCGGCGCGAGCGAATGGGGCGAACCCGGTTTCCCCACGGGTCCGGAACTCCCCGACTCGCCGTTCGCCAGGCTAACGGACGCTTCGGCCTGGCTGGACCAGGCGGGCGACCTCGTGGAAGTGGTCTCGTCCGCGGTCGCGGCCGGGCACGCGGACTACGCGTGCTGGATCGCCGAGGGCGCCGTCGACTATCTCGTGCGGCGCATCCGCTACCGGGAATGCCTTGCCCTGCTGGAAGTCGTGCTGTCCGAAGTGGACAACGTGGCGGACCGGCGGATGGCGACGGCACTGCGCTTCGGGCTCGGCTGGGCACACCTCGCGCTGGGAGATTCCGCCCAGGCCAGGAAATGGTGCGAAGAAGGACTGCGAATCAGCCGCGAAAACGGTGACCGGCGCGAAACCGCGCGAGGTTTGTGCGGGCTGGGAATGGTCACGATGCTCGCCGGACCGCTCGATGAAGCGGAGCAAGTGTTGACCGAGGCGCGAACGCTGGCCGCCGAGGTAGCGGACAGCTGGCTGGTCGAACGGGCGGTTTCCGGACTCGGTTACGTGCATTTCAAACAGGGCGATTACGAACTCTCGCTCGCCTGCTTCGCCGAATCGCGGGAAGTCGCGGTGGCGACGGGCAATCCGGCGATGCTGGGTCGGGTCTCCAGCCACATCGGCAGCGTCCGGCTGCATCTGGGCCGTTCGGCGGAAGCGGCGGAAGCCTTGCGCGAGGCAGTCGGATTGGCGGAGCGGGTCGAGGATCGGCTGTTGCTGGTGAGTTCGCTGTCTCGGCTTGGTTCCGCGGTACAGGATTTGGGGAGTTTGGATGTGGCGCTCTCGTATCATCGGCGGGCGTTAGGCGCGTTGACAGATCAAATGTCGCCGTGGGCGGAGATCGAGGTTCGTAATCGGCTGGGGGCTTGCCTGCAGGCCCGGGGTGACGACGCGGCGGCGCGGGAACAGTTCGAATTGGCCGCTGCGGTGATGGCTTAAGCCGCCCGGCCGGGTTGGCAACGACGGCCAACCCGGCCGGTTCAGCGCGCGGGATCTGTCCGATCAGGAGGAGCGGATCGCCTCGATCTCCAGGACGAGTTCGATTTCCTTCGACACGAGAAGCCCGCCCGATTGAAGCACCATGTTCCAGACCAGACCCCAATCCTCGCGGTTGATCTTGCCTCGAGCGGAGAACACCGCGCGATCGTTTCCCCATGGGTCGCGCGCGTGCCCGAGATACTCCACAGCGAGCGTGACCGGACGCGAAACTTCTTTGATGGTCAGGTTTCCGACCATGGTCGCGTGGCTTCCGGTCGCGGTGACCGAGACCGATTCGAACGTGGCTCGCGGGTGATGTTCCACGTCGAAGAAATCGCCGGAACGGAGATGGTCGTCCCGGGTCTGGTCGCCACTGTCCACTGTGGCCATCTCGATGACCGCGCGCACTGTGGTGTCTTCGATCCGCTCGCCGATTTCCAGCGTCGCGTCCACGCCGATGAACCGGCCGCGAACCTTGGTGAGCAGGAAATGCCTGCCGACGAACCCGACCTCGGCGTGCCCGGGGTCCACCTTCCACGTGCCCGCCGCCGGAAGTTCCACCCCGGCGACTACGCGGGTGGCGGATGTCGCGTCTGCCATGTCGAGTACCAGTCCTCTCAGTTCCCGGATTCGGTCGGCAGTCCGGCTGCGATCCAGTCGGCTTTGCCCTCGTCGTAGTCGAAGACCTGGGTGTATCCGAGTTCCGACAGCTGCTTCGCGACGTTGCCCGAGTTCTGGCAGGGCGAGTCGGCGCAGTAGACGATGACCGCGGAATCCTTGCGCGGCAACAGGGCAGGGGCGAGCTTCTCGACGTCGTCCACCGGCAGATTCAGCGCGCCGGGCAGATGCGCCTTCGCGTAATAGTCGGCGGGCAGCGCCTCGACGACGATCGCCGACCCGGCGTCGATTCGCCGCTTGACCTCGTCCCGCGTGATGGGCTTGACCATCGGACCTCCTCGAAGAATTTATGTGCGTACGCACGCACTCTATACATTAGGTGCGCCCGCACGCAATGAACTACACTGGGCGGGTGAGCGACCCGAAGATCGGACTGGAGGCCTGGCGGGCGATGCTGCTCGCGCACAGTGCCGCGGTGCGAGCCATCGAAACCGACGTGCAACGGGGCGGAACTGTGCCCCTGGCTTGGTACGACGTCCTGCTGGAACTGAACGCGGCGGGGAAGAACGGGCTGCGGATGGCGGAGGTCGCCGACCGGGTGGTGCTCAGCCGGACCCGGGTGAGCCGGCTGATCGACGAGATGGTGCGGGCCGAGCTGGTGACGAAGCGCCCGGAACCGGACGACCGCCGGGTCAGCTGGGCGGTGATCACCGATGACGGGGTCCGCGCGCTGCGCAAGACAGCGCCGGTTTACCTGCGGAGCATCGAACGGCATTTCTCAGCGCACGTCACCGACGAGGAGGCGGCGGTGATCGGGAAGGCGTTGCTGCGGGTCGCCGAAAGCGGGAAGACCTCGCGGCCGGTCTAACGCAACCTCCACCGGTGGTCGGCGGTCCCGTTGTCGCTGAACTGGACCCGCTTGGCCGACGACAGCTGGCCGTTTTTGACCGCGCTCCTTGATCGCGAGCGGACGCTTGCTCGACCTGGCCGCCACCGAATCGCAGCGAGAGAACGCGCTGGAATTCGTGCGCTGGGCACGCGAACGAGCCGAATCGCACCGCTGATCACGGGCGATCAGCGCCCGTTGCCAGGACGAAACACCGTGAGCTCCCCGTAGCTCGACAAAGCGCCCGCAAGATCACCAGATCCCTTGCGCAGCACGGAATCCAGAAAAGCCAGACTGGCAGCGGCCACCACACGCGGACTCTCAACGCGACCCAGCGACCCGACGATCGAAGGCACCGGCGGCAGGTACAACGGGCCATCAGTGAAGGTGAGATGCGCGGCACCAGGAATGGTGAGTCGGTAGTTCGTCGCCGTACCCCGCGTGAGCACCTCGGTAAGCCGAGGCAGATAGCGCGGATCGGTGGCCGGAGTGACGGCCTGGGTGAGCGCGAGCGTCGGCTGATCAAGCAACGGCGACAAAGGCCCGCGAGGGTAACCGTCCAGATTGATGACGGCGGTGAACCGGTGATCCCGCCTGGCCGCCAGCAGCGCGGCGGCGCCACCCATCGAGTGTCCGGTCACGGCGACCCGACTGGTGTCGAGGCGGGCGGTCAGCGGGTCGGTGCCGAGCCGGGTCAGTGCGAAGCTGAGGTCGGCGGCTCGGATCGAGGTCCAGTCGTCAGCCAACCTGTCGTCCTCATCCCGGTCGCCGGTGGAGGACGTAGCGCTGGTGATCGTCCGGCCGTCGGCGAGCACGACGGCGGCGGAGTCGTACGGGTGGTCTAGCGCGACGACCACATAGCCGTGGCTGGCGATTTCCTCCGCCCATGCGGTGTTCTGGGTGCGCACCCCGCTCGACCCCGGCGAGAACAGCACGACCGGGAACCGTCCGCCCTCGACGGCCACCGGGGCGTCGGGGATCGCGTGGGTGCGGGCGCGCGGAACACCGTCGAACAGGAAACCCGGCAGGCCGACTCCGCCGGCGAGGGCTTCGGAGACGGTGCGTGCTTCGGAGACAGTGCGTCCGAGGTACTGGGCACGCGGCGCGTCCGCTGGGGCGTTAGCGGGGTACCAGAGCTGGGCCACGACCGTGCGGTGGTCCCGCGGATCGGCGGTGAAGGTCTCGGGACGGTCCGGGTCGGTCCACTGCAGCACCCGGGTGCCGACCGCGAAGCTGCCGGAGGGCGTAGGGAAGACGGGGACGGGAAAGGCCCACGCGGTCACGGGTCCGGCGGTGATCAGGCAGACGCAGAACACCGATCCCGGCAACGTCAGCCACCAACGAGCCCGCACCAGCGGGGAGAAGGCGAAGGGCACCGCGACAAGACCGCCCGCCAGCACCGGCAGCAGCTGCCAGCGGATCCCAGTCACGCAGAGCGCGATAGCGGACAGCACGAACACCGCCCCCGCCGCGACGGTGAAGCGCGGGCGGGCAGCGGCGGGTAGCCAGTGCGCTGCCACCAGCGCGACGGCGCCGAGCGCCGTGAGGATTTCCAGCAGGTTCATGCCGCCATATTCGGTGCCGGACCAGCCCGGCCACATCGCTCTCCGGACCCGATCTCCACCCCGTCCCCAGTGGCAATCGAGCACCCGGACCAGCGGCCGCACTACGACCACAGGAGGTATCGGAAGTCCTTCCGCAGTCGCAATCCGGCCCGTGGCGGTCAGACGTCAGGCTCATGTGCGCGGCGGGCCGTCCGCCTACGCTTGCCAGATGACGACCGAGCGGGTGCGGGATTCCCTGCTGCCCGCGCTTCTCCTGCTTCACGTCTTGACCATGTGGACACCCGCGGAGCTACCGGTGGCCGCCACACTCACCGCCGCACTCGCGCTGCCCTTGGTGTGGCGACGCCGAGCCCCGCTCACGGTGTTCGGCGCGGTGGCAACCGCGGCCGCAGTCCAGTGGCTGGTGGGCATCCAGCTCCCCGCGGACATCGCATTGCTGGTGGCGCTCTACACAGTGGCCGCGAACTCGGGCAAGCGCGTCACGTTCGTCGCGGTCGCCGTGGTGGAGATCGGGGCCGTCCTCGCCTGCCTGCGCTGGGCGGGCGACGGTGCGTTCCTGACCCCGTTCGCCGCGCTCACCGCGATGGTCATCGCCGCGGCCGTCCTCGGGGTGAACAAGCGGACCGCACGCGCCTACCTGGAAGCCGTGCGGGAACGGGCCGTCGCCGAGGAACGAGCCCGGATCACCAGGGAGATGCACGACATCGTCACCCACAACCTGTCCGTCATGGTCGCGCTCACCGACGCTGCCGTCTCCGCCCAGCCGCGGTCGCCAGACAAGGCCACCACCGCGATGCTCCAGGTCTCCGAAACCGGCCGACAGGCCCTGACCGACATGCGCCGTTCGCTAGGCCTCCTGCGCACCGACGAACCCGACGCAGCGCGCCACCCGCTGCCCGGCATCGCGCAACTGGAAACCCTCGCAGAGCAGATGTCCGCCGCCGGACTCCCGACCAGCCTCGACCTTGACGGCAGCCACACGCACATCCCCGCGACCGCGCAACTGACCGTCTACCGCCTGGTCCAGGAAGCCTTGACCAACACGCTCAGGCACACCCCCGCCGACACGCACGCGAAGGTCCGGATCGAATGCGCCGCCGACACCGTCACCGTGGATGTCACCGACACCGGTCCGCCGACGTCCCCCGGCTCCGGCAACGGCATCACCGGCATGCGCGAGCGCGCGGCAGTCTATGGAGGCACGGTGCTGGCCGGACCGCTTCCCGGCGGCGGCTGGGGAGTGCACACCCGCCTCGCCTTCGGTGCCTCAGCGGAGTCCGCATGACGATCCGCATCCTGATCGCCGACGACGAAGCGTTGCTGCGTATGGCATTCAGCCTGGTTCTGGACGCCGAGCCGGACCTGGAACCGGTCGGTGAAGCGGCGAACGGCGCCGACGCCACCCGCCTAGCCGTCGACCTCCGCCCCGACGTCGTCCTCATGGACGTCCGCATGCCGACGGTCGACGGAATCGAGGCGACCCGGCAGATCCTCCGAAGCCGCCCGCAGACCAGAGTCCTGATCCTCACCACGTTCGACCTCGACGAATACGCCTTCGCCGGGCTCAAAGCCGGAGCCTCGGGCTTCCTGCTCAAGAACGCCAGACCCGAGGAGTTGCTCGCCGCGATCCGCACCGTGGCCGCGGGCAACGCGGTGGTCTCCCCGCGCGTCACCCACCGCCTGCTGGAGAAATTCCGCCCGCACCTGCCCGACGCAGACGCCGCCAGCGACGAGCGCCTGAGCAGACTCAGCGCCCGCGAGCGCGAGGTGCTCGTCCAGGTGGGTTCCGGTCTTTCGAACGCCGAGATCGCCACCGCGCTGCACCTCGCGGAGGCGACGGTGAAGTCCCACCTGGGGCGGATCCTGCACAAACTCGAACTCCGCGACCGGATCCAGGCCGTGATCTTCGCTTACGAAAGCCGCCTCATCCACCCGGCGGGATAAATAAAACTGGCCGATACCCGCACCGTGAAGGCGATTTCGAGTATCGGCCGATGATGTGCCCTCGGCAGGATTCGAACCTGCGACACCTGCCTCCGGAGGGCAGTGCTCTATCCCCTGAGCTACGAGGGCTCGCTTGCGCGAACTGAACAAAGCCTAGCGCATGCCCTCTCACGACCGCGCACAGAGGGTGCTTAGCGCGGTAGCGTCGAACCGTCGACGCGGAGGGAGGCGGCGGTGAGCGCCGAGCCGTTCCAGGTCAGGGTGGCGGACGAGGACATCGACGACGTGCGGGCGCGGTTGCGGCGCACCCGGTGGCCGGAGGCGGAGACCGTCGGCGACTGGTCGCAAGGGCTGCCGCTCGCGTATGGCCAGGAGCTCTGCCGGAGCTGGGCTGAGGACTATGACTTCGGGTTCGCCGCGAGGCTCAACGTCTTCCCGCAGTTCCGCCAGGAGATCGACGGCCTCGGGATTCACTACGTCCACCTCCGCTCGCCGGAGCCGGACGCGTTTCCGCTGGTGATCACGCACGGCTGGCCGGGATCGGTGCTCGAATTCCTCGACATCCTCGGCCCGCTGACCGATCCGCGGGCGCACGGCGGCGATCCGGCGGACGCGTTCCACGTCGTCGCGCCTTCGTTGCCGGGGTACGGCTGGAGCGACAAGCCGAGCCAGGCCGGTTGGGGCGTCCGGAAAATCGCGACCGCCTGGGATCAGTTGATGGTCTCCCTCGGCTACGAGCGGTACGGCGCGCAGGGCGGGGACTGGGGTTCGGCGGTCTCGGGCGCGCTCGGAGAGGTGGCGCCGGAGCGGGTCGCGGGCGTGCACGTCAACATGGCGGCTGCGCCTCAAGGCCAGTTCGAGGACGAGACCGACGAGGAGCGCGACGGCGCGCGGGCGGCGGCCGAGTTCCGGCGCACTGGCCAGGGCTACTCGGGGCAGCAGGGCACGCGTCCGCAAACTCTCGGCTACGGCCTCACCGACTCGCCGGCGGGACAGGCGGCCTGGATCGCCGAGAAGTTCTGGGCCTGGACCGACAACAACGGCCACCCGGAGGACGCCGTCACCCGGCAGCAGCTCCTCGACGCGATCTCGGCGTACTGGTTCACCGCGTCGGCGACGTCGTCCGCGCGGCTGTACTGGGAGAGCTTCCGCAGCTTTGGCGATCTCGTCACCGCGCCGTCCGGAATCTCCGTCTACCCGTGCGACATCATTCGCCCGTCGCGGCGGCAGGCGGAGCTGAAGTACACCGATCTGCGCTGGTTCGAGCGGTTGCCCCGGGGCGGGCACTTTGCGGCGATGGAACAACCGGCATCGCTCGTCGAGCAGATTCGCGGCTTCTTCCGGCTCGTGCGCTGATCTTTCCCACCTCGCGGAACAGGGCTGGGAGAAACGCGTCACCAGGCATTAGAGTGAAGTTAGGCTACCCTGTATTGCACATATGCGCATGTCACTATATATTCCTCTCGACACCGAAACTTGGGAGGCGAGCGATGGGACACGGGCATGGCCACGGGCACACCGCCGCTCCGGCGAGCGCGTCCGGCCGCTACGTCCGCGCGCTGCTGATCGCTCTCGCGGTCGGTGCCGGGTTCATGGTGCTGGAGTTCGCCGTGGGCTTCGCCACGGGCTCGCTCGCGCTGATCTCCGACGCCGCGCACATGTTCACCGACGTCCTCGGCGTCGGAATGGCGCTCGCCGCGATCGTGCTCGCGCGCCGCAGCGGGCCGACGCCCAGCCGTACGTTCGGCATGTACCGGGCGGAAGTCCTTGCCGCGCTTGCCAATGCGGTGCTGCTGTTCGGGGTCGCCGGGTATGTGGCGGTCGAGGCGATCGGGCGGATTACCGATCCGCCGGAGGTGCCTGGCCTGCCGGTGCTGCTCGCCGCCGCGGCTGGCCTCGGCGCGAACATCGTGTCCTTCCTGGTGCTGCGCTCAGGCGCGAAGGAAAGCCTGAACGTCCGCGGCGCGTACCTCGAGGTGCTGGCTGACCTCGTCGGCTCGGTCGGCGTGCTGCTCAGCGGCGCGATCACGCTCACCACCGGCTGGCGCTACGCCGACCCGATCATCGGTGTCGCCATCGGATTGTTCGTCCTCCCGCGCACCTGGACGCTCGCCCGCCGCGCGCTGCGGATCCTCTTCCAGCACGCGCCCGCCGGCGTCGACGTCGGCGAGATCAGCATCGAACTCGCCGCGCTCCCGGGCGTCGCGGACGTGCACGACCTGCACGTCTGGACGCTGACCTCGGGCATGGAGGTCGCCTCGGCCCACCTGACGGTGAGCGCCGAAGCCGAACAGTCCACTGTGCTCACCAAGGCGCAAGACCTGCTGTCGGTCCGCTACGAGATCAAACACGCGACGCTTCAGGTCGAGGGACCGCAATGCGCCCGCCGATGCGCGGAGCTGTCCTGGTAGACCGGGGACCATGCGCAAGGACTTCGACCCCGCCCAGCTCGCCCCGAACGCGTTCTACCACCTGATGACCGCGACCGTCGTGCCGCGGCCGATCGCCTGGGTGTCGAGCACCTCGCGAGCCGGGGTCGACAACCTCGCGCCGCATTCGTTCTTCACCGTCGCGTCGGCCGCGCCCGCGGTCCTGCAGTTCACCTCGGTCGGGCGGAAAGACACCCTGCGCAATGTCGAATCGACGCGGCAATTCGTGGTCAACCTCGCGCCCGAGCCGCTTTTCGAGCAGATCAACGCGACCGGCGCGGATTTCCCGCCGGAGATGAGCGAATTCGACGAGGCCGGGCTGACCCGCGAGCCGAGCCTGAAGGTCCGCCCGCCGCGCGTGGCGGAATCGCCGGTGGCGTTCGAATGCGAACTGCACAGCACGGTCGGTTTCGGCCGTTCGACAGTGGTGTTCGGCCGGGTCGTGCACCTCGCGGTCAACGAGGACGTCCTCGACGGCGACCACCCGATGATCGACCGGCTGCGCCCGCTGTCCCGGCTGGGCCGCGACGAATGGGGCACGCTGGGCGACATCAAAGAATTGGCACGGCCCACGTACAAAAGCTCGTGAGTGTTGATCACGGTTAGAACCGTGATCAACACTCACGAGCTATTTCAGGGAGCGGGCAGCGGCTGCGCGTTCCGCCCCTTCAGCATGAGCTTCATCTGGTCCATCTCGGCGCCCTGCGACACCAACATGCTGCGGCACAACGCTTTCACCGCGTCGACCGACGTGTGGTCCTGCGCGTACTCGGCCATCGCGACGCCGCCCTGGTGGTGGCGCAGCATCAGCTGAAGGAACTCGACGTCCAGCGCACGCCCGGACAGCGAGCGCAGCTTCGCGAGGTCCGCGTCGGTGGCCATGCCGGGCATCGGCGCGCCGCCCGCCGGGCTGCTGGTCGGCATCTGCATGCCCGCGTGGCCCATCGGCTCGGTCATCCACGTCATGTAGGCACCGGTCGCCTGCTCCGGCTGGTCCCAGAGCATGAGCCAGCCCTTCATCCGCCCGACCTGCTCGGTCTGCGTGCGCTCGATGTCGAACGCGAGCTGGCGGATCTCCGGGTCGGTCGAGTGGTCGCGCGCCCAGCCGGCCATGGTGACCGCCTGCAGGTGGTGCACCGACATGTCCTGGGCGAACCCGACCTCGACCGAACCCGCGCCCGGCGTCGCCGGCACCGCGTCGCTGCCGTCGGTGAGCCGCGTCGCGAAGACGCCGATCGCGGCCCCGACCAGCAGCACGGCGATCAGCGTGCCGCCGATGACCACCCACCGGGACCAGCCGGTCCGCTCCGCCGGAGCGGACTCCTCGGCGGCCGACGGGACGGATTCGACGCCGCCCGTCCCGGCCCGGTCTTCTTCGGAGCCGCCCACGGTCACTGCCCCGCGGGCGGGGTGCCCGGCATGCCGGGCTGCTGCTCGTTCTGCGCCCCGGTGCTGCCCTTGTAGTCCATCGGCTTCGCGTCCTTGCCCGGCTTGCTCGGGTCGAACTTCGGCGGGTTGCTCGGGTCGAACATGCCCTTGCCGAGCGCGTCGCACGAGGCGCCGATCTCCGGGTACACGCCGTTCGGGTTGGTCCGCAGCGCGGCGATGAACTGGTCGATGCGCGGGTCGTCGGCGCTGTCCAGCTTCAGCTGGTGGCCCCACGACTGCAGCGAGATCGGCTTGTCCAGGCCGGGGTAGGGCGACATCATCGTGTACGGCTTGCCCTTGACCCGCGCCTCCAGCAGCGGCAGCTGGTCGCCCTTGACCTTGTCCGGGTTGTAGGCGATCCACACCGTGCCGTGCTCGAGCGAGTGCACCATGTTCTCGTTGCGCACCGCTTCCGGGTACACGACGCCGGTGCAGGTGGCCCAGTACCCGTCGTGCGGGCCGCCGAACGGCGGGCTCTGGTCGTAGGCCACCCGTTCGGTGGGCAGAATGTGCACCGAACCGGTGTACTGCTTGGTGATCACGCCGGGGATCTTCTTCGACGGGTCCGGATTGCTCGCGGTCGGCGCGAAGGCGGCGGCGGCCTCGTCCCGGGAGGCCTGGTCGCGCTTGGGCGCGGAGGCCTGCAGGTAGTAGACGATGACGCCGGCCAGCAGGGCGACCACCACGACGACGCCGATGATGGTGCCCCAGGGCGTCCGCTTGCCCGCGACGACCGAGCGGTTCTTCGCCGCCTTCAGCGCGGCCGCGGACGAGCCCTTCTTCTTGGTGGTCCCGTTGGCCATGATTGCCGAGATCTCCTCGTGAGAGCGGGGGAGGGATCCGGACGGAACCCTGCCGGTAGCCCAGTGTAGAGACCGGGCGTGCGATCACCGTGAACACCCGCGAGGCGCCCCGGCGAGCGGAACATCCGCCTCCGGTGTGCCCGCCGTCTCGCCAGCCTGTACCGCCGGAACCGCGCGGCCGAAGCGCACCTAGAATCCGGCGAGTGACTCCCGCCGCTCTCGCCGATCTGGTCCGCAGCTCCGCCGTGCAGGTCCTCGCCGCACGAGGCGTCGACGCCGCCGTGCTGCCGGAGACCGTGACCATCGAACGCCCGCGCAACCCGGACCACGGAGACTACGCGACCAACCTCGCGCTGCAGGTGGCCAAGAAAGCCGGGCTGAAGCCGCGCGAGTTCGCCGAGGCGCTCGCCGAGGTCGTCGCGGGCGCGGACGGCGTGGCCGCGGCCGAGGTCGCCGGGCCGGGCTTCCTCAACTTCCGGCTCGCCGCGGACGCGCAGGGCGAGGTCGTGCGCCAGGTGCTGGCCGCGGGCGCGGAGTACGGCCGGGGCGACGCGCTCGCCGGGCGCCGGATCAACCTGGAGTTCGTCTCGGCGAACCCGACCGGCCCGATCCACCTCGGCGGCACGCGCTGGGCCGCGGTCGGCGACGCGCTGGGCCGGGTGCTCGGCGCGCAGGGCGCGGACGTCACCCGCGAGTACTACTTCAACGACGCCGGCGCGCAGATCGACCGGTTCGTGCGCTCGCTGATCGCCGCCGCGAAGGGCGAGCCCGCGCCGGAGGACGGCTACGCGGGCGGGTACATCAGCGACATCGCGGCCGAGGTGATCAAGGCCGAGCCGAGCGCGCTGAGCCTGCCCGAGGACGAGCGGAACGAGACCTTCCGGCGCATCGGCATCGAGCTGATGTTCAGCCAGATCAAGCAGAGCCTGCACGAGTTCGGCACCGACTTCGACGTCTACTTCCACGAGAACTCGCTGCACGAATCGGGCGCGGTCGACGCGGCGGTGCAGCAGCTCAAGGACTCCGGCAACCTCTACTTCGCCGACGGCGCCTGGTGGCTCAAGTCCAGCGAGTACGGCGACGACAAGGACCGGGTCGTCATCAAGAAGGACGGCAACACCGCCTACATCGCGGGCGACCTGGCCTACTTCAAGGACAAGCGCAACCGCGGCCACGACCTGTGCATCTACATGCTCGGCGCGGACCACCACGGCTACATCGCGCGGCTCAAGGCGGCCGCCGCGGCGTTCGGCGACGACCCGGCCACGGTCGAGGTGCTGATCGGCCAGATGGTGAACCTGGTCAGCGACGGCAAACCGGTGCGGATGTCCAAGCGAGCGGGCACCGTGATCACGCTCGAGGACCTCGTGGAGGCGGTCGGCGTCGACCCGGCCCGCTACGAGCTGATCCGCTACTCCGTCGATTCCTCTTTGGACATCGATTTGGACTTGCTGCGCAAGCATTCCAACGACAACCCGGTCTACTACGTGCAGTACGCGCACGCCCGGCTGTCGTCGCTGCGGCGCGGCGCGGCGGACCTCGGCCTGAAGACCGACGGGTCCGGCGAGGACGTCGATTTCGGACTGCTCACCCTGCCTGCAGAAGGCGACCTGATCCGCACCATCGGCGAATTCCCCGCCGTGGTGCGGCGGGCGGCGGAGATGCGCGAACCGCATCGCGTGGCCCGCTACCTCGAGGAACTGGCCGGCGCGTACCACAAGTTCTACACCGTGGGCCGGGTCCTCCCGCAGGGCGACGAGGAGGCCACCCCCCTCACGTACGCCCGGCTCGCTCTGTGTGAAGCCGCGCGCCAGGTTCTGGCGAACGGCCTGTCGCTGCTCGGTGTCTCCGCTCCGGAACGGATGTAAACAATGGCGCACCCCGCGGGCCCCCGCCACGCCGACGTCTACCCCCATGCCGACGCCTCCGGGTTCCCGCCCGCGAGTGCGGGCGAACTCGACCAGCTGCCCGCGAAAGTGTGGCCGCGCAACGTATATCGCGCCGCGGACGGCGTCGTGCGGATCGCCGGCGTCGACGTGCGCGACCTCGCGCAGACGTACGGCACGCCGCTGTTCGTGGTCGACGAGGCGGACTTCAAGTCCCGCTGCGCCGACTACGCCGAGGCGTTCGACGACCCGGCGCTCGTGCACTACGCGTCGAAGGCGTTCCTGTCCGTCGAGGTCGCCCGCTGGGTGGCCGAACAGGGGCTGAGCCTCGACGTCTGCAGCGGCGGCGAACTGGCCGTCGCGCAGCGCGCGAACTTCCCGGTGGAGCGGATCACGTTCCACGGCAACAACAAATCGGTCGCCGAACTCGACGCGGCCGTCGAAGCGGGCGTCGGCACCGTGGTGGTCGACTCGTACTACGAGATCGCCCGGCTCGCCGAAGTCGCCGCCGCGCACGAGGTCGAGCAGAAGGTCCTCGTCCGGGTGACGGTCGGCGTCGAGGCGCACACCCACGAGTTCATCGCGACCGCGCACGAGGACCAGAAGTTCGGTTTCTCGCTGGCTTCCGGCGACGCCGCCGAGGCCGTGCGCCGGGTGCTGAACGCTCCGTCGCTCAAACTGATCGGCCTGCACAGCCACATCGGTTCGCAGATCTTCGACGCCGACGGGTTCGAGGTGGCCGCGCGCCGCGTCGTCGGCCTGCTCGCGGAACTGGCCAAGGAGCACGGCCCGGAACTGCTGGAGCAGATGAACGTCGTCGACCTCGGCGGCGGTTTCGGCATCGCCTACACCGAAAAGGACAACCCGCCGCCACCCTCGCAGATGATCACGCAGATCCGCGAGATCGTCCGCAAGGAATGCGCGTACGCCGATCTTCCGGTGCCGCGCATCGCGGGCGAACCCGGCCGCGCGATCGCCGGTCCGGGCACGTTCACGCTGTACGAAGTGGGCACGATCAAGGACGTCGCGCTCGGCGACGAGACCGCCCGCCGGTACGTCAGCGTCGACGGCGGCATGAGCGACAACATCCGCACGGCGCTCTACGACGCGGTGTACGACTGCCGCGTGGTTTCGCGGTCCGCCTCCGACGGCGACGAGCCGGTGACCCCGGCGTTGTCTCGCGTGGTGGGAAAACACTGTGAGTCCGGCGACATCGTCGTCCGAGACTGCTGGCTGCCAGACACGCTGGCTCCCGGCGACCTGCTGGGCGTCGCGGCGACCGGCGCCTACTGCTACGCGATGGCCAGTGGCTACAACCGGCTGCCGCGGCCCGCGGTGGTCGCCGTGCGCAACGGCGCCGCCCGGCTGCTGCTGCGCAGGGAGACGACGGACGACATGCTGCGCCTGGAGGTTTGAGAAGTGTCCACAGTGTCTCCAAAAAGCCTGTCTCCGGCGGACCGTGCGCCCATCCGGGTCGCGATGCTCGGCTGCGGCACGGTCGGCAGCGAGGTCGCCCGGCTGCTCACCGAACAGGCCGGGGAACTGGCCGCCCGCGCGGGCGCGCCGGTGGAACTGGTCGGCATCGCCGTGCGGCGTCCGGACAAGCACCCGGAGCTGCCCGCCGAACTGCTCACTGACGACGCCGCCGCGCTGGTGGCGCGGGACGACGTCGACGTCGTGGTCGAACTGGTCGGCGGGATCGACCCGGTGCGCAGCTGGCTGGTCACCGCGCTGAACGCGGGCAAATCCGTGGTCACCGCCAACAAGGCGCTGCTCGCCGAGCATTCGGCCGAGCTGTTCGAGGCGGCCGACGCGGCGGGCGTCGATCTGTACTTCGAAGCCGCCGTGGCCGGGGCCATCCCGCTGCTGCGCCCGCTGCGCGAATCGCTGGCGGGCGACCGGATCACCCGCGTGATGGGGATCGTCAACGGCACCACCAACTACATCCTTTCCGCGATGGACGCCACCGGCGCGGGCTACGCCGAAACGCTGGACGAGGCGAGCCGCCTCGGCTACGCGGAGGCGGACCCGACGGCCGACGTCGACGGCTACGACGCCGCGTCGAAGGCCGCGATCCTTGCCTCGCTGGCGTTCCACTCCCGGGTCACCGCGAAAGACGTGCACCGCGAAGGCATCGCGGACGTCACGGCGTCCGATCTGGCCGCCGCGCGCACGCTTGGCCGCACGGTGAAGCTGTTGGCGATTTGCGAACGGGTGACGGCGGACGACGGTGCGGAGTCGGTCTCCGCTCGCGTGCACCCGGTGATGATTCCGCGCAGCCACCAGCTGGCCGGCGTCGGCGGCGCGTTCAACGCGGTCTACGTCGAGGCGGACGCTGCTGGCGAGCTGATGTTCTACGGCCAGGGCGCCGGTGGTGCGCCGACCGCCAGCGCGGTGCTCGGCGACCTCGTCGCGGTGGCGCGCAACCAGGTGCTCGGCGGCCGCGGCCCGCGCGAATCGGCGCACGCCGCGCTGCCGGTGCGGCCGATGGGCCAGACGCCGACGCGCTACCACGTGAGCCTCGACGTCGCGGACCGCGCGGGTGTGCTCGCCCAGGTGGCGCAAGCGTTTGCGGCGCACGGCGTGAGCATCGCCGCGGTGCGCCAGCGCGACGCGAACGACACGGCGAGCCTCGTCGTGGTGACGCACCTTGCGCCGGACGCGGCCTTGCAGTCCACTGTGGACGAAATCGCGAAACTCGATGTGGTGCACGAGGTTGTCAGCGTGATGCGGGTGGAAGGCGAAGACGCATGAGTTCCTGGCCGGGGATCATTGAGGCGTACCGCGACCGGATTCCGGTCCCCGACGGGGCTCACGTAGTGACGCTCGGCGAGGGCAACACGCCGCTGCTGCCCGCCGCGCACTTGTCGGAGCTGACCGGTTCCGAGGTGTACCTGAAGGTCGAGGGCGCGAACCCGACCGGCTCGTTCAAGGACCGCGGGATGACCGTGGCGATCACGCACGCGCTGGCAAGCGGCCTCAAAGCGGTGATCTGCGCGTCCACCGGCAACACTTCGGCCTCGGCCGCCGCGTACGCCGCGCGGGCCGGGCTCACCTGCGCGGTGCTGGTGCCGCAAGGCAAGATCGCGATGGGCAAGCTCGCCCAGGCGGTGCTGCACGGCGCGCGGATCCTCCAGGTCGACGGCAATTTCGACGATTGCCTCGAACTCGCCCGCAAGACCGCGGCGGACTATCCGGTCACCCTGGTCAACTCGGTCAATCCGGTGCGCATCGCCGGGCAGAAGACCGCGGCGTTCGAGATCTGCGACGTCCTCGGCGAGGCCCCGGACGTGCACTGCCTCCCGGTCGGCAACGCGGGCAACATCACCGCGTACTGGAAGGGCTATTCGGAGTACGCGGCCGACGGTGTGGTCAAGAACACCCCGCGGATGTTCGGTTTCCAGGCCGCCGGCGCCGCGCCGCTGGTGCACGGCGAACCGGTCTCGGACCCGGACACCATCGCGACCGCGATCCGCATCGGCAGCCCCGCTTCGTGGGACGGCGCGGTGCACGCGCGCGCCGAATCCAACGGCCTGTTCGACGCGATCACCGACGAGAAGATCCTTGAGGCGTACCGGCTGCTGGCCCGTCGCGAGGGCGTCTTCGTGGAGCCCGCGTCCGCGACGAGCGTGGCCGGCCTGCTGGCCACCGCGGCGGACGGACGGCTGCCGAAGGGCTCGAAGGTCGTCTGCACGGTCACCGGGCACGGCCTGAAAGACCCGGCCACGGCGCTGGAAGGCAACGTCGAGGTGGAACCGCTCGCGGTCGACCCGACGGCCGTGGCGGCGGCGCTGGACCTGCGATGACCCGCGCGCCACTCGCCCCGATCACAGCGCCCCAATGTGGCATTGGGTGCGTCGCATGCACCCAATGCCACATTGGGGCGATCTCACGCACCGAACGCCACATTGGGGCGCGGTCGTGACGGCGCTGAGCGGATTCCGCGCGACGGTCCCGGCGTCGAGCGCCAACCTCGGCCCGGGATTCGACGCGCTCGGCCTCGCCCTCGCCCGCTACGACGTGGTCGAACTGCAGGTCACCGAGGGCGGCCTGAAAATCGAAGTGCTCGACGCAGGAGCGGGCGGCGTCGAGGACGTGCCGACCGACGAGTCTCACCTGGTGGTCCGCGCGCTCCGGCGGGCCTGCGAGCACCTGGACGTCCGGCCGCCCGGTCTGCACCTTCGTTGCCACAACAGCATTCCGCACGCGCGCGGCCTTGGGTCGTCGGCGGCCGCGGTGGTGACCGGCGTGGCGCTGGGTTACGCGCTGGCGGAGCGTCCGCTCGACGCCGACGCGATCCAGCTCGCAGCCGAGTTCGAGGGCCACGCGGACAACGCGGCGGCGAGCCTGTTCGGCGGGCTCGTGGTGGCGTGGTCGGAAAACGGCCGGTTCCGTGCCGAACGCGTGGAGCCGAACGCGGCGATCCGGCCGGTAGTCGCGGTGCCCGCGGAGAAGTCGTCCACCAACACGACGCGCGGCCTGCTTCCGCCCCAGGTCCCGCACGCCGACGCGGCGCACAGCGCGGGACGGGCGGCGCTCGCCGTGCTGGCCGTCACCGAGCGGCCGGAACTGCTGATGGCCGCGACCGAGGACCGGTTGCACCAGGATTACCGCGCCGAGGCGTACCCGGCGAGCACCGAATTGGTGCGCACGCTGCGTGCCCACGGCGTTCCCGCGACCATCTCCGGGGCCGGTCCGACTGTGCTCGCTCTCACGCTGACGGGAATACTCCCGGCGGGCGTGGACGTTACGGGCTTCGACGTCGCCGAATTGCCCGTCGACCGCGATGGCGTGCAGGTTGTGGCCAGGTGACGACCTGGTCACAGGCTGGACGGCAGCGTGCGCCACGCGGGGGGTGGTTGTTGCACCCGGACAGGGCGCGGTCTACCCTCGGGGGCGTTCGATCACCGTGCGTTTCCGCACCCGATGCCGGGCCTGTTCGCCCCTAGCGGCGGCTCCGGTCCGCATCCTTCGTCGATCCGCCGATTCCGCACCGCCCGGCACGCGGGAGGCGGAGGGACGCAGGCGGGTTTCCGGTTCCGGCGGTGCCGAATTCCGCTTTCTCCGTCCGGAGGGGGCAAACACCCTGTGCTGGCGGCGCTTCGCTGTGTCTCGCACGGCTGGGCGCGAGCCGTCCGCATCGGAGGCAGAAGCCGTCTCGCTACCGGCGGCAGTCCGCTGATCCACCTGGAACGTGGATCGGTCAGGAAGGACATGTGTGAGCAACACCGATCTGTTGAGCGGCGACGTGGAGACCCCCGCCGCGGCCGCTGAGACCAATGGGGCCGCGGCCGCTCCGAAGCGCCGCACCGGGGGCCTGTCCGGAATGGTCATCGCCGAGCTCCGCCAGCTGGCGGGCGAACTGGGTGTGGGCGAGACCACCGGCATGCGCAAGGGGGACCTGATCGCCGCGATCCGCGAGCGCCAGGGCAAGAGCAAGAAGCGCACCGCCGCGACGGCCGAGACGCTGCCGCTCGACGGCGTCGGCGAGCCGGTCAAGGCGGAGAAGGCCGACAAACCCGCTCGCCGGGCCAAGGCCGACGCGCCGAAGGCGGACGCTCCCCAGGCGGAGCCGAAGGCCGAGCCGGTGCAGGCGGAGGCTCCCAAGGCCGAGGCCCCGAAGGCGGAGACCGCGCAGGACGGCAAGCCCGCCGCGCAGGAGCGCCCGGAGCGCCACGACCGTTCCGAGGGCCAGCAGTCCGACGGCCAGTCCGAGGAAGGCGGCCGCAACCGCCGTCGTCGCGGCGGCGCGAACCGGGGCGACGGCCAGCGCGGCGACCGCCAGGGCGGCAACCGCGACAACAACCGGGACAACCGCGACAGCCGGGACAACGGCGGCCGCGACAACCGGGAGAACAACCGCGACAACCGCGGCGGCGACAACCGGCAGGACAACCGCGACAACCGCGGCGGTCAGGACAACCGGCAGGACCGCGACAACCGGCAGCGGAACCAGCAGGACAACCGCGACAACCGGAACAACGGCCCGCAGGACGACGACGAGGAAGGCGGCCGCCGCGGCCGTCGCTTCCGCGACCGTCGCCGCCGGGGCAGCGGTGGCGGCCAGCGCGAGGGCGGCGCGCCGGACACCGAGATCCGCGAGGACGACGTCCTGCTGCCGGTCGCCGGCATCCTGGACGTGCTCGACAACTACGCGTTCGTGCGCACCTCGGGCTACCTCGCCGGGCCGAACGACGTGTACGTGTCGCTGTCGCTGGTCCGCAAGTTCGGCCTGCGCCGCGGCGACGCGATCACCGGTGTCGTGCGCCAGCCGCGCGAGGGTGAGCAGCAGCGGCAGAAGTTCAACCCGCTGGTGCGCGTCGACTCGATCAACGGCCTGGAGCCGGACGAGGCCAAGCGCCGTCCCGACTTCACCAAGCTGACCCCGCTGTACCCGAACGAGCGGCTGCGCCTCGAGACCGAGCCGCACAAGCTCACCACCCGTGTGATCGACCTGATCATGCCGGTCGGCAAGGGCCAGCGAGCGCTGATCGTGTCCCCGCCCAAGGCCGGTAAGACGACGATCATGCAGGACATCGCGAACGCGATCACCACGAACAACCCTGAGGCCCACCTCATGGTCGTGCTGGTCGACGAGCGCCCGGAAGAGGTCACCGACATGCAGCGGTCGGTGAAGGGCGAGGTCATCGCCTCCACCTTCGACCGCCCGCCGTCCGACCACACCTCGGTCGCCGAGCTGTCCATCGAACGGGCCAAGCGCCTGGTCGAAATGGGTCACGACGTGGTCGTCCTGCTCGACTCGATCACCCGTCTCGGCCGGGCCTACAACCTGGCCGCGCCCGCGTCGGGCCGGATCCTGTCCGGTGGTGTCGACTCGACCGCGCTGTACCCGCCGAAGCGTTTCCTCGGCGCCGCGCGCAACATCGAGAACGGCGGCTCGCTCACCATCTTCGCGACCGCGATGGTGGAGACCGGGTCCACGATGGACACGGTGATCTTCGAGGAGTTCAAGGGCACCGGCAACGCGGAGCTCAAGCTGGACCGCAAGATCTCCGAGCGCCGCGTGTTCCCGGCGGTCGACGTCAACCCGTCCGGCACCCGCAAGGAAGAGCTGCTGCTCTCGCCGGACGAGCTCGCGGTCACGCACAAGCTGCACCGCGTGCTGCACGCGCTGGACTCGCAGCAGGCCATCGACCTGCTGATCTCGCGTCTGCGCAAGACGAAGACCAACATCGAATTCCTGATGCAGGTCTCGAAGACCGCGCTCGGCGGCGGAGACGACGACTGAGTCTCGCCTGAACGCACACCGGCCCGCCCCCATGACTTTCGGGGCGGGCCGGTGTGCGTTGTGGCGACCGCAAAGCGACCTATCGCACGATCGCCCGGCGCGTCATGCCGCTGCTGGTGCTGTGTTACGTCGTCAGCTACATCGACCGCACGAACATCG